>CADBNG010000038.1 GCA_902795985.1 uncultured Lachnospiraceae bacterium | reverse complement strand
CAATTACAAAGATCATAAATGATTCCTCCCGTAAAAACAGCAGGCCTGCCGGGGAAGATCCCCGGCATCCTGCTGCCGGTTTTTTACTGCTGTGCCGTCTTCTGTCCGGCCGGTTTCGACTGCTGGATCACTCTGGCCTTGAACAGCCCGACTCCCACCAGACCGGTAATAATCGTGGACGAGATCATCTCAAAGACCGCGTTGACGCCGACGAAGGCGCAGATGAATACAATAATGCTTCTTCCGGCGACCAGGCCCTGGACATACTCGGTATTTCCGAAAAGCCAGACCAGCGCCGTCATAAAGAACACGGTATTTAAGAAAGCGGAGAAGAAGCCGGTCACCGCGCAGGCAAGGCCCACGTTCTTTTTCCGGACCGCCTTAAAGATAAAGCCGAGCAGGAATCCGTCCAGCAGACGGGGAACAAAACGCTGCACGAAGGCCAGGAACGGGCTGATATCCACGAGGACCGCTCCCATCGCGCTGGGAATACCGATTCCGAAGCACTGCAGGAAGCTCAGGATACCGAATACCGCTCCGCCGATGGCGCCGCCCTTCGGCCCCAGCACAATCGCGCAGATCGCCATCGGGATAACCTGAAGCGAAATGACCAGCGGACCGATGGGAATGGACCCGATCGGCGTAAAGGAAAAGATGATCATGACGGCGACCATCAGTCCCAGGGTTGTCAGCTGCTTTGTGTTGAAGCTTTTCGCGGCGGTTCCTGCCGAAACGGCAGCATTGGATGTGTTTGTCATGGTTTTCCTCCTTGTTATCGCTCCCTCCCCGGGATGCGGTACGGTGATGGATGCGCGGACGCGCTGTCCCTAAAAAGGTTTACTTCTGCATTTCGCAGAGAATATTATCAAGGAGTTTAAGCGCAGCCTCTTCCTTGCTCATCAGTTCGAGTGCTGTCTCCTTCTCCCCGGTAATCAGGGTAAGTACGTTGGTATCCCCTTCGAAGCCGGCGCCTTTCACCTTCAGGTTGTTGGCGGCAATCATGTCCAGATTCTTCTTTTTCAGCTTTTTCCTGGAATTTTCCAGCATGTTTTCGGTTTCCATGGAAAAGCCGCAGAGGAACTGGCCTTCTTTTTTATGCTCCCCGAGATATTTCAGGATATCATCGGTGCGCTCCAGCGCGATGGAAAGATCCTCATCGGATTTTTTCACTTTGTTCTCCGCCACCGACACCGGACGGTAATCCGCCACGGCCGCAGCCTTAATGATAATATCCTGTTCGCCGCTGACCGCCGTTACGGCATCAAACATATCTTTTGCCGAAACGACAGGAACGACCTTTACAAACATGGGCGGTTCGATCGCGGTACGTCCGCTGACCAGCGTAACATCCGCGCCGCGGAGCATCGCCATTTTCGCGATGGCGTAGCCCATTTTCCCGGAAGAATGGTTCGTAATATACCGGACGGGATCAAAAGCTTCCTGCGTCGGCCCGGCCGTCACAAGGATTTTTTTCCCCGCAAGGTCCTTTTCAAAAGCCGCTTCCCTCAGAATATACTGAAGGAGCACGTCCGGCTCGGGCATTTTGCCCTCTCCTTCGTCCCCGCAGGCCAGATGGCCGCTGGCAGGCGAAATGACTTCAAATCCATACCCCGTCAGGCGCCGCAGATTGTCCTGAACGACCGGATTGCGGAACATGTTCGTGTTCATCGCCGGAGATACAAGCTTTTTGCAGGTGCAGGCCAGAACCGTCGTGGTAAGCATATCGTCCGCGATGCCGTTCGCCAGCTTTCCGATCACGTTGGCGCTGGCCGGGGCAATCATCACAACGTCCGCCTTCTTCGCCAGGGCGACATGCTCGACGGAGTACTCAAAGTTCCGGTCGAACGTGTCGACCAGGCACTTGTTTCCTGTCAGGGTCTCGAATGTAATGGGATTGATGAAATTGACGGCATTCTTCGTCATCAGCACATGGACTTCCGCATGCTGTTTAACCAGTGCCGATGCCAGATACGCACTTTTATATGCGGCGATACTGCCTGTTATTCCAAGAAGAACCGTTTTTCCCTTCAGCATGGATCCGCCCCCCACATTCCGTTGCATTATACACTGAGTGAGTCCGGACTGCAATATCCGATCCTGTCCGGAAAGGCAAAAAAGAACTTCGTACGATTCCTGTTTATCATGAAAATGTGATGAAAGTGTTAAGGAAACCCATGGTTTGCCGATTTTTTGCGGGCATTATCAGGCTTCCCTATTCTCCGCCCGCAAGCCGGCTGATTTCTTCCCGTGCCGCTGCGGCCACATCCTCTTCTCCGGATTCTTCCGCCAGTTTCTCAGCCCGCTGATACCAGTCCAGGGCAGCGTCGCTGATCCCGTAATGATTCTCTGTACACCATCCGGTCCAATAGGCACACGAGGCATTGCCCGCTTCGGCGCCTTTCCGGAACCAGTAATAGGTCTGTTCCGGGTCTTCTTCGGTACCCCAGCTGTACTGGTACATGATGGCGACATTGTACATGGCCGTTGTATTACCCCTTTCGGCCAGCTTCATATTCCAGGCAAAAGCTGCCTCTTTGTCCGGTTCGCAGCCGATCCCGTCGCGGTAACACATGGCAACTTCTTCCATGGCATATTCATTTCCGGCTTCCGCTGCCTTTAAATACCAGTTAAACGCCTTCTCAGGATCCTTCTCTGTCCCGATTCCATCCAAATAATCCAGAGCCACCTGCCTCATCCCGTGGTCATTACCGGCTTCCGCAGCCTTCAGGCTCCAGTTAAACGCGGCGATCTCATCCTTCTCAGTTCCGGTCCCGCTCGCGTAATAAGCGCTCAGATCCACCATGCAGGGCACCGATCCGGCCTCTGCTCCCTGTTTAAACCAGTAAAATGAGGCCTCCGGATCGGTTTCCGTTCCCCATCCGTTCTTATAGCAGAGCGCAAGCCAGTAATCCGCGTCCGCATTTCCATATTTTGCGGAAACGGTCAGACGGTCTATATCGATCGCATCCGCTTCTGCCCCGCTGGTTATATCAAGCCCGTTTTCCGTTGCTTCCATCATCGCGCTGATATAATTATTATATGAAAGCCGGCGTGAAACGGATACATTGTAGATCACCAGTCCCAGGACCACTGCCAGGACTGCTGCCGAACTTCCGCCGATCAGCGCGATCCTTCTTCGCTTCCGCTGCCGTTCACGGTCCACCAGCCGGTTGAACCGCACGTCGAACAGGATCGAAGCCAGCCTTAAAAACGCCTTTTCCTTTCCGAGCTCCTGGATGTTCGCGCCCAGCACGTGGCGGTCTTCCCGGCTGCGCAGCCCGGGCGGAAAGCATTCCAGTTCCGGATGATTGCTCTCCGGCTCCCCTTCAACAATAAAGGGGACAATCTTATCCGATTTCCCCAGGGAATGAAAGTATTCCACTTCATCGTTGACCCACCGGGAAGCCGCGCTGGCCGGGGAACAGATCACGATCAGATATTCGGACTGATCCAGTTCCTTCCGGAGGGCCGTTTCCAGCGCCACGCCGGCGAGATCGGTCTGGTCCCGGAAGATTTTCAGGTTCCGGGGCTTTTCTCCCTTTTCGAGCAGGTCCTTCGGAAGCCGGAAGGTCTCCAGCTTTTTCTGCAGCCACTGCCCCCATTTCATGTCCCGGTGGCTGTAGCTGATGAAGGCATCATAAATGAAATCCGCCATTACCGTGTTCCTCCGCCGGCTTCCTTCATCGCTGCGATCACCTGCGGGATCGCGAGGATGTTGTCCCGGTCCATCGATTTATAATCCACAGTTCCTCCGGTGACCGCGTTCTCCCGCTCAGACAGGGCATCCAGTTCCTCCCAGGGGATCAGGCAGGCATGAAGACGTTTCTTCGAATCCTTGCCGATCCGGGTCGTTCCGGCGCCCGTTTTTTCCTTTTCCCTGAGGTACTGTTCCGCTCTCTGTTCATAGATTTCCTGAGGCATCAGGCGGTACCCCATGACATAATGGAAGGCGCACCAGCGCAGATGTTCTGTAATGGCAAGATTCTCCAGCACTTCGTCTTTCGGCGGCCACCCGCCGTTTAATACCTGCTCTTCCGTCTGTCCCGCGCAGCGGAGTATGGCCGGATAGAAATCCGCGCTGGCGCGGCTGCTCATCCGGTCGAAATAGCCGCATTTCTCCCAGTTTTCTTCCGCGTCCAGTCCGTTGCCGCGGCAGTACATCTGATTAATCTGCATGGCCATGGCATCAATCCGATCAATATCCAGGACATCGCGGCGGTAGATATTGGTACACTCCGTCGAGCCGCCGGACTCGTCCAGGCCGTAATAATTGCCTTTGGAGGTCTGAATGATCATCGGCTGCCGTCCACTGCCGCGGAACCAGCCGGCCAGATCTTCCGCGATCTCCCGGTTGTCCGCAGGGTTGCCGGTGCACAGGATGATGCAGCGGATGCTGCTCCGGTTCTCCTCAAGGAAGGAATAGAATTCATCGGTCATGCCGTTGACAGAATGGAAACGGATATCATAATGCTGTGTCAGCTCCCGGCCGTGCAGAAAGCCGTTCTGCGGAACCGGGTCGAAAACATCCGCCCGGAAGCGGCTTCCGCAGAACTGTCCGTTGCAGACCAGCTGGGCAAGCATGGCCCGGCCCATCCGGCCGTAGCCGAGGATCACCGCATGAAAATCTTCTGCCGCTTTCCCGGTCTCGTCAAAGGCGATCCGGTCGCAGGGAGGGAATTCCCGTATGACCAGCCGGGCGGTCAGTTCATAATCGTCAAAAGCCAGGACCCGGCCGAATCCGCGGCCTTCCGAGGCCTGGAAGGACGCGCTCTTATCGCCGATCCCGGAAATGAGCAGGCTCGTCTGCCGGGGCTCGATCCCGTCGGCGGCCATGGCATCACAGAGCATTTCGGCGTAATGCAGGTTCTTCCGGCCGTCGGCATGCATCGCCGCAAGCTCCAGCCGGCGGTCACCCGGCCCCATATTGATATGCCGGAGAAAACGCTGATCCGGTTCCAGCGCGCGTTTATCCTTCTCCAGGACCGCGCCGAAGGAACGAATGGTGCTTTCAAAAGAAGTGTCGCCGTCCGGATCCACAAAAAGGATCGCGTATCCCTTCTGGCCTGCCATATCCTTTCCGTACGCCACGGATGCGCCGTTGACGCCGTAAATGACCAGAAGCGGACCGTTCCGGAGCAGCGTGACCCGGATGCGGCGCAGCAGGCTCTCCCCCAGTGTGGTGATCGCCGCGCTGGCCGTAACGTAAAAGGCACAGAAATGCCCGAACCAGAATACGGCTGTTCCTGCCGGAGTGCCCAAAAGCGGAGACGCCGCGATACTGCCCATATCGTTCACACCGCCGAACATCCTGCACATCGCGAGCAGCGACCGGAACATGGAGGTCGGATTCACCCCATAACACCAGGCATAACCATAGCCGTACCATATGGCACCGATCGCCACGGCGATGACAGCTGCCGTGCCCATAACGATCCGGCGCAGCCGGGTCTGGGCCGCCAGATTCAGTACGACCGCGGCAAATACCGCCAGTATGAGCAGGATCATGATCACCGGTTTCATCGCTTGTTCATCCTTTCCGGAATCAGGGTGCCGATCATCTCCCAGGCATTGTCGTCCTTGACCTGTTCGGTTTCATCAAGTTCTTCAAACGGCACAATGCAGGGATGGGTGCGCTTCAGGCTGTCCTTTTCATTCCCGAACTGCCAGTTGTACAGGCAGTGGAACCTCATCCAGCGCTCATGCTCATTTTCGCGGAAGGGTCCTTTATCGGGTATTTCCTTCCATTTTTCGTAAGCGGCCCGCAGGACCTGCCCGTCGTCCGCGTTCACAGCCCGGTCCGGAAGAAGGATTGAAAGTTTGGCCGGCAGATGATCCGCCGCCGCGCGGTTGGAATTCTTCAGGAAGGAACTCAGTTCTTTGAAAGCCGGACCTTTCTGCCCCGTCCGGCGGTTGTAGGCATCATGGAGAGTTTCCGCGCGTTGATCCAGGCTGTCTTTCATGACAAGATCCTTCGTGAACAGGTTCTCTGCCGCTGCAAAGGTCTGTGCCGGTACGCCTGCTGCGGGCGATGCCGAGAAAACCTCCGCCGATACCGCGAACCAGCGTTTCAGCAGCCGGACCGCATTGGCATTCCACCCGGAATCATCCTCGCAGAACAGCAACCGGTCTGCCTGCGTAAAGATCTGCGGGTCTTCATCCCATTCCTTTTCATGGAACAGCAGGACATCCCTGTCCGGATCGTCCTCATTAATACTGTATACCCGGCTTAATTCCGGATGAAAATGCCGGTACTGTGTCCAGTTCCCGAACAGATGGATCACCGTTCTTGCGAACGGCTGACGGCAGGTGGTCAGGACCGCCTGGTCCAGCAGCGCGCGGGCAAGCTTCCCGTCCCCGACCAGAACGATGGAGTGTTCGCTTAAACTCAGCGGATACTGCTGCCAGTACTGCCTGGCGGCGCACTGTTCCTCATCGAAGAAGCGCACCCCCGGCAAAGCGGCAGTCTCCATGCCTCTGCAGTAGATCTCCGCGGAGAAGTCGGACAGCGATTCTGCCTCGGAATAATTTCTGGATATGTCATCATCAATAAGAAATACCCTGATAGCTCCGTTCTGTTTCCTGCCGCCGGCAGCGGCGCGCACGACTTTCAAAATGTCATCGTGAAGGAACATGACCTTTCGGATCCGAAGCGCGAACTGCCCCCCGTCTTCCCGTTTCGCGCGGCAGAAAATCAGACGCGCAGCGGGATCCTGCCGGGAGAGATCGGCCGCCAGAGACGAAGAGGCCTCATTCAGCGCCGAGAAGAAATAGCAGTCCTTCCCTTTTGTGAGCTGCAGCCGGATGTACGGCCTCAGGCGGGAACGGATCAGTGACTGCACCGCATAGAGGAACGAGCCCAGCAGGCCTACGCTGAGCAGCAGGAATATAATGCCGATCACCCGGCCGCCGGGGGAAAGCGGTACAATGTCGCCATATCCCACCGTCGTCAATGTCGTGACCGAATACCAGAACGCGTCGCCAAAACTGCGGATCTCCGCATCCGGGTACCGGCTCTCCAGAAGCACGAGCACCACCAGCATCAGAATATAGATCAGCGCTGCCGCAATTATAAAAAAACCGGTTCTTTTTTTCATTGATCAATCTCCCGAACCGATTTTAACAAATATATGAAGAAAAAGAAACTGAAACGTAATGTAAAATCCCTACCGGATCCGTATGATTTTTCCGGCTGTCATGTCCTCTTTTTTTCATTTTTACAATTTGGTTATACAGAAAATAAACAAATAAATTCATTTGCATAATACCCGTCTAAGGTTATAATAGAAGAGGCAAATGGCGGCCTGTGCCGCTCGGCTTCACAGCCGGTAACAATAAATGCACATTTATTAAGGAGGACAATTGTTATGGCTTATATGCCCCTTGACAAGTCAAAGCTCTATCTTGAGACCGAGAAGATGCCGAAGATCTGGGACCTCTCTCAGCCGTGGGGATGGGATACCCCCCTGTGGCCGTTCCCGGGCGCCCGTTCTGACCTGAACTTCCCGAGAGGACAGTATCTGGAGAGATTCCATAAGAGAACCAACACCTACACCGGTACTCTTCATGCAGCGACCCATTGCGACGCTCCGAACCATACTCTTCATGAGGAAGAAGTTGACCGCGCTCGTTATGGATACACCATGGATGAGATCCGTCTTGAGCACTGCATCGGCTCCGGCGTTATCGTCGACCTGACCTGGATGTATGACAAATTTGAGGAAGCCTTCAACGCAGCCGGCGGAGATCCCGCAAAGATGGGTCCGTATGCTGAGACTCCCGAAAAGAAGGGTATCATCTGGCATATCATCACCCCGGAAGATGTTCAGGCTGCCCTGGACAAAGACGGACTGGAGATCCGCCCGAACGATATCGTTGTTCTGAACACCGGTTTCCATCGTTATTGGAGAAAGAACAACGACAAGTACTTCAACTACTATCCCGGAAACGGCCCGGAACTTGCTAAATGGCTGATGTACGAAAAGAAGATCAAAGGTATCTCCGGCACCTACGGCGCTTCCGATTCCTGCGTATGGCATTGCCCGTGCAAAGAGCAGATGCCGTGGCTGTACAACAACTACAAACTGGCTACCGGCCGTGATATCGATGTGGATTATCCGGATTATGAGCCCTGCCACCGTCTGTATGGCCAGCATGGTCTCCTTGCTGTTGAGAACGCCGGCGGCGACATCGACCAGGTAACCGGCAAACGTATGACGATCGCTGCGTTCCCGTTCCGCTGCGAAGCGGCCGACGGCGGATTCGTACGTCTTGTTGCCTGGGAAGAAGGAACCCAGTGGTAATTCCTTCTATAAGGTAAAAATGAATTGACAAAAAGTGTTTTCCCCACTATAAAAGGTGGGGAAAACATTTTGTATGACATCGTGTCAAAAGCCAAAACGGCTTTTTACACTCGTGGAAAAAACCGTTTTGATTTTTGACACGAGCGGACTTATACAAAATCGTTTCAGCTCAAACAACAAAAAATCAAGCTAAAGTGGAGTGTGTTGATCAATGTCTATTCAGTTAATTATCATCCTCGTTTACTTTGCCCTGACGATCTTCATCGGTGTACGGGCGGGTAAAAAAACCAAAAGCGCTGCCGCCTTCACAGGTGTAGCCCTTTCCACGATGGCCATCGTCTGCGCCTCGACGGGTGAGTGGCTCGGCGGAACCGCGACCACCGGCGTTTCCGAGTACGGTTTCCTGTACGGTATTTCCGGTGCGTGGTACACCATCGCAAACGGTATCGGCGTTCTGTTCCTGGGTCTTCTGTTCGCGAAGCTGTTCCGAAGCCTGGAAACCGGAACGGTTCCGGGAATCATCGAGAAGTTCTTCGGTGTTCATGCCCGTACCGTTTCCTGTATCATTCTTACCATCGTTATGCTGGCTGTCGGTCTGTCCCAGATGATCGCCGCCGGTAAGCTCGGCGAATCCCTTCTCGGCCTTCCCTTCGCGGTATCCGCCGTTGTGTTCGCCATCATCTTCATTGTTTATACGCTGGCCGGCGGTATGAACGCCGTCGCGTCCACCAACGTCATGCACCTGTTCGTCATGTACGGCGGCGCGATCGTCGCGGTTGTCGTTGCGGTTATCGGTGCCGGCGGCTGGGGCGCATTCTCCAGCAATATCGGTTCCATTACTGCCGACAACGGCGGAAGCTTCTGGTCTCTCGGAACCATCGGAAGCTCCAAGATCTCCAGCTGGATCATCGCTTCCCTGCTGGGTGCCTGCACCGCTCAGGCGGGTCTGCAGCCGGTTCTTTCCGCAAAGAACGCCAGCCAGGCGAAAAAAGCCTGCATCATCACCGCTTTCGTTGCGGCTCCCTTCGGTCTGTTCACCGCGATTCTGGGTATGGCCTCCCGTGTTATGTATGAGAACGGCACCATCCTCCAGGGCGTAGACGTTGCCAAAGCAGGCAAATCCGCTCTTCCTGAATTCATGATGAACATGGACAAAGCGGTTCCGTCCCTTTCCCCGGCAATCGCCGGTATCCTTGGCGGACTGGTCCTGGCCTCCATCCTGGCCGCGATCCTTTCCACCGTCAGCCCGATCATCCTGGCTGCCGGAACCATGGTAACCCGTGACGTATATCAGCGTGTCCTTCATCCGGAAGCATCCGATGAGCAGGTCCTGAAAATGGGACGTATCACCACTGCTATTGCCGGTGTTATCTGCTGTGTCGGCGCCATTGCCCTTTGGAACATGTCCACCGTTCTGGACCTTGTGTACGCGGCTTATTCGCTCCGCGGCGCGATGTTCATCATCATCCTTCTGGGCATCTACTGGAAGAAGTCCAGCCAGAAGGGCGCTATCGTAGCGATGATCCTGACCACCATCGTAGCGGTTGGCTGGGTTGCCCTGAAGATGGCCAACGGAGGAAAATATCTCCTCTCCATCGGCAACTTCGCGATTTCCGAGACCTACATGGCCGTTATCGTTGCTTTTGTGGGCACCATCGTCTTCTCTCTGATTCTTCGTCAGACCAAGCAGGAAGTTGCTGACAGAGAAGCAACCAAGGCTGCCCTTAAGGCTATGATGGATCAGCAGTAATTCAATATTCCAGACGAACAAAAAAGAGGACTTCGGTCCTCTTTTTTGTTATGGCGACATGGGGACGGTTCCCTGTCGCCAGCAGAATGACGACAGGGGGACGGTTCCCTGTCGCCATTTTTCGCCAGCAGTATGTCGCCAAATGGCGACAGGGAACCGTCCCCGTGTCGTCAGGCTTCAAAAAGCCCCTCTTCTGTCGCGACGGCGTCCATAAGCCGGTCGTGCTCATCCATCGGGATCTGTTCCGACAGCAGCTTCTCAAAGCACAGGCACAGGGTCCTGCAGCTGCTTTTCTGCAGAAAGCGGTCATAATACCCGGCGCCATGCCCGATCCGTTCACCCTTCCGGTTAGCGCTGATACAGGGAATGACTCCCAGATCGATCTCTTTTTCATCCAGGGGATGGGACCAGTCTTTCGGCTCCGGAATATCCAGCATTCCCGGCACAAGATCCTTTTGGCTTTTGATCGGCACCGCGGTCATAATGCCCTTCTCAAAGCATTTCGGCACACACACCGTTTTTCCGGCCGAAAGAGCCGCTTCAATAATTCTGCGGGTATCCGGTTCACCATCCATACTGATGTAGCAGAACACGACGCTGCTTTCCTGAAATAGCCGTGACTCCGTTACATGGTCCGCGATTCTCTCCGATGCGTTCCTTATATAATCCTCTGAAAGCGCCTCCCGTCTTTTCTTAATATCTCTTCTCAGTGTTTTCTTCTCTTCTGCCATCATTCTTTCCTCTTTCCGAATAAAATGCCGGTGTGGTGCGGAGGGGACTGTCCCCTTCGCACCCTTGCTCCGTCCCTTTGTATTCATTTTTATATAAAACAGGGGCTGCCGTCAAGCGGCAGCCCCGGGACTTCATGGATGAAACGAGCGGGAAGGATTATTCATCCTCTTTTTCGTAGGCTTCTTCCGCGGAATCCACGACTTCTTTGGCGAAGTTTACAATTCCGGGAGCCTTCTTTTCCGGCTCTTCTTTCGCGGCTTCTGCGGCCTCTTCTTTTGCCTTTTCCGCGGCAGCGGCCTTTTCTTCGGCGGCAGCCTTTGCGGCGGCTTTCTCTTCATCTACCTTTGCCTTCGCGTCTTTAAGGACGGATGCGGCAAACTCGCGGCCGCCGATACCGAAGGAAATCGCGAACGCAACGGCCAGCGCCGCCATGATCATGAAGAACGCGATATTGACGATCTGCTTCGCAATGCCCAGCTGGTTCAGAAGCATGAATACGGCCAGAACCATAATGGCGATCCGCGCAATCGCGGCATAACCGTTGTAGCCGAGCTTCTTCAGGCCCTTGTCCACAAGGGACGAAACGAGCAGCGCCGCAACCAGGATAATCACCGCCGCGAGGATGCTCGGCATGTATCCGATCACAGCCTGGCCGATGCTGGTCAAAACGCCAAGTTTCAGGATGCTGAAACCTTCTACTGTAAAGAAGATAATGATCAGGATGTTAACGATGGTTCCGATAACTTTGGAAAAGACGAAATTGGTCATCTTTCCTTCCGTCACGGACTGGATCTTCTTATCCACTCCCGTCGCTCCGATCAGGCGGGAT
>CADBNG010000037.1 GCA_902795985.1 uncultured Lachnospiraceae bacterium | reverse complement strand
GTTCATCCGGAAAGCTATACGGCGGCGGAAACGCTGCTGAAGTCCTGCGGCTATTCCCTTCAGGATGTAAAAGAGGAGAAGCTGTCCGGCCTGTCCGCCCGTGTCCGGGAGATGGGAGAGGAGAACGCCGCGGAGCTCTGCGGCATCGGAGTGCCGACGCTGGAAGATATCATACAGGAATTAATGAAGCCGGGCCGCGACGTCCGTGAATCCCTGCCCGATCCGGTCTTCTCCAAAGAGATTATGGAGATTTCCGATTTGAAACCGGGCATGAAGCTGAAGGGGACGGTCCGGAACGTCATCGATTTCGGGGCTTTTGTGGATATCGGCGTCCATCAGGACGGGCTGGTTCATATTTCGGAAATCTGCGACCGCTTTATCAAACATCCGAGCCAGGTGGTATCCGTCGGGCAGACGGTGGATGTGGTGGTTTTGGGTGTGGATGAGAAGAAAAAACGGATTAGTCTGTCAATGAAACAGGCGAAATAATATGGGCTGTGGATTATTGGCAACCGGACGAGCGTCTGCTGACGCAGCCCCGGCGTCAGGCGTCCTCCTTTTCAGCCAATTTGCGTCTCCACTAAGCCTCCGGCCAAATTCGGCGTAAGCGTACCTCAAAGGCCGGAGGCAAGTTCCGGCGGCAAATTGTCTTCAAACTCGTTTGGCCGATGCCGCCGGGGCTGCGTCAGCAGACGCTCTGACGGTGAAGGGCTTAAAGAAAGAGAAGCGGGAATTTGCCAAATAAGTTCCGGCAGTAAATTGTCTTCAAACTCGTTTGGCTGATGCCGCCGGTGATTGCGGATAACAGCAGGTCTGTTCGTGACCCGGTACTTTGGAATGGCAAAACCGGTGGACGATTTTTGTTTCATGTTTTATTCTTAAAAGAAAGAGAACAGCGCTTTCGTTGTATGTACAAAAGAGGCGGCATTGCCGGATTCCCGGCCGCCGGATCGGAGGTTATCCATGTTTGAGCTCAAGCCCGTTACCGAAAGAGTGCGCCGTGTCCGTCAGAAATACCGTGACACCACGCCGGAAATGTGCACGGCCCGTTTGCGGCTGATTACGGATTTTTATCAGAAGAACTGCCGGCTGACCGGTATTTTAAAGCGGGCGTATGCCTTTAAATATCTCTGCGAAAAGATGCCGGTGATCATTTTTGACGACGAGGTCATCGTCGGATCCCAGGCCACCACGTATCACAGCTCCGCGCTGTATCCGGAGTTCGGCGGGATCGAGTGGTTCCGGAAGGATCTGGAAGCCGGCGTGCTGACCAACCGGGAGCACGATAATTATATCGTCCGGGACGAGGATGTGGATTACGTGCTTTCAATCGTGGATTTCTGGAATGACTGGAACTGCAGCGACCGGCTGAGTGAATACATCCCGGAAGGCTATCTGAAATCCGTAGGGAACGGGGTGTTCAGCTGCGGAGGGTCCCATATCTGTGTGAATCCGATCGGGCATTTCTGCGCGAATTACGACAAGCTGCTCCATCGGGGCTTCCGCTCCCTGTATGAGGAAGCAAAAGAAAATATGGAAGCGCTGGAAGGCCATCTCTACGGCGAAGACGTGGATAAATACAATTTCTACCGGGCGGTCTGCATCGTGCTGGAAGGGATCATGCACTTCGCGAAGAGATACGCGCGGTACAGCCTGGAACTGGCGCAGCAGGCGGAAACGCCGGAGAGGAAGGCGGAACTGGAGCGGACGGCGGGATGTCTGGAGAACATCTCCGAAAAGCCGGCGGGCAGTTATCAGGAAGCCGTCCAGCTTTTGTATTTCTATCATATGGGTCTGTGCCTGGACGGGCAGCTTCACGGAATCAGCTTCGGAAGAATCGACCAGTATTTTTACCCGTACTATAAAGAAGACGTGGAAAAAGGTGTGATTACGCCGGAGTATGCCCAGGAAATTCTGGATCTTTTCTATATCAAATGCGCTGAAATGAACAAGATGGGCCCGAACAGCAACGCCATCGCAGCCGGGTATACCAACGGAATGCTGATGACGCTGGGCGGCGTGGATAAACTGGGCAATGACGCCAGCAACGACGTGACCTTTATGATGATTCAGTCCGCGGCGCGGCTGGTCCTTCATGATCCGCCCCAGGCGCTGCGGATTCATAAGAATACGCCGAAGGAAGTCTGGGAAGCCGCTCTGGAATGCACGAGACGCTGCGGAGGCGTTCCCACGTTTGAGAACGATGACATTATCATTCCGGCGCTCCGGAAAAGGGGAATGTCGCTGGAAAGCGCGAGAAATTACTGCCTGATCGGATGCGTGGAGCCCGCCGGGACCGGGGATCACTGGTCCATGTGCGGCGGCACCGGCGGACTGGAATGCTACTGGAACATGGCCAACTGCTATCTGCAGGCCATCAACAACGGAATCAACCCGTTCCCGAATCCGGACGGGAGCCCGAATACGGTTCAGACCGGCCTGCCCACCGGCTATCTGTATGAGATGGATTCTTTCGAGGATCTGCTGATTGCCGTGAAAAAGCAGATGAAATTTTTCATCGACTGGCAGATTTCGATTATGAACACCCAGGAGAAGATTACGGCGCAGGAAATTCCGCTGCCGCTGGTTTCCGCGACCATGGACGGCTGTATGGAATCCGGGAAAGACGTGATGTACGGCGGCGCCCGGTATAATTCCAGCGGCCTGCCGGGCATTGCCATCGGCAACCTGGTGGATTCTCTTGCCATCACAAAATATCTGGTCTTTGATGAAAAGATCTGCACGGCCCGGGAGCTGTACGACGCGGTGCTGAACAACTGGGAAGGCTTTGAAGAGCTTCACGAGATCGTCATGCACCGGGTTCCCCGCTACGGGAACGGAAATGAGTACTGCGACCGGTTCGTGAAATGGGTCAGCGACACCTTTGCCGAACTGGTGAACCAGGGAGTGAATTACCGGAACGCGGGTTTCTTTGCCGGTCTGTTCCCGGTGGCCTTCAATGTTTTCTACGGCATGTTCACGGCGGCGACGCCGGACGGCCGGTATCTGGGACAGCCGCTCTCCGACGGCATTTCGCCCATGCAGGGAGTGGATACCCACGGACCGACGGTGCTGCTGTCTTCGATTATGAATTATATGGATCAGAGCCAGTTCCCCAACGGAACGCTGCTGAACCTGAAAATCCATCCTTCGGCCTTCGCGAACGAGACCGGTCTTCAGAAGGTGACGAATCTGATGCAGACCTATTTCGCAAAGGGAGGCATGGAACTCCAGCTCAATATCCTGAGTACGGAAACGCTGAAAAAAGCAAAGGAGAATCCGGAGGAGTACCGGGATCTGGTGGTACGGGTCGCGGGCTTTTCGGCCTATTTTGTGGAGCTGACCAGAGGCAGTCAGGAAGATATTATTTCGAGAACCGAGATTTCAATGTAAGGCGGGAAAACCATGTTGACAGCACGGCAGAATATGATGGAAGTGATCCGGGGCGGGAACCCGGACCGGTTCTGCAACCAGTTTGAAGCGGTTCATCTGGCCTTCAATCCCTTCGTATTCCGGTCGCCGTCCCCCGGGTACGGTGAAGAAAACGTGGTGAATGCCTGGGGCGTCACCAACAGCTTTCCCATCGGGACCCCCGGCCCGTTTCCGGTTCATAAGCCGGAGACGATCGTCATTAAGGATATCGGACACTGGCGGGATTATGTCCATGCGCCGGCTCTGGATATTACGGAGGAAGAATGGGCATTCTGCCGCGAAATGCATGAAAGAACAGACCCGGAAAAAGCCATGAGCGCCACATTTGTCGCTCCGGGTCTCTTCGAGCAGTGTCATCATCTGGGAGAAATCCAGCAGACCCTCATGAATTTTTACGAGTATCCCGACGAGATGCACGACCTGATCCGTTTTCTCACGGACTGGGAGCTGGAACTGGCGGAAGGGATCTGCTCCCATCTGCATCCGGAAATCCTCTTTCATCATGACGATCTGGGCTCCAAGCACAGCACCTTCATGAGTCCGGAAATGTGGGAAGATTTTTATGTGGACGCTTATAAAGAACTGTACGGATATTATCACAGCCACGGCGTTGAACTGGTCATTCACCATTCCGACAGTTATGCCGCGACGCTGGTGCCGTCCATGATCGAGATGGGCATCGACGTCTGGCAGGGCTGCTTTTCCACCAATAACCTGCCGGAGCTGATCCGGAAGTACGGCGGGAAGATTTCCTTTATGGGCGGGATTGAGAATATGCTGGTGGATTATGAGGGCTGGACGGAGGAAAACAACCGCGCCGTCGTCCGCCGTCTTCTGGAAGAATGCGGACCGAAGTATTTCATTCCATGCATCGCCCAGGGCGGCCCGGGCAGCACCTATCCGGGAGTATACGAAAGCCTCTGCCGGGAAATCGACGCGTACAGCTGCGAAACGTTCGGCTGTACGCAGGAAGAGATCGATTCTTCCCGAACCCCATGGCAGTTAAGAATTTGAGCGGGCGGCCGCCTGTTGGCTACACCGGGACGGTTCTCTGTCGCCAATTCTGGCGACAATAAGAACCGTCCCTTTTGACATGCAGGCCAAAAGGGACGGAGAAGGGAGCGAAAGGGACTGTCCCCTTCGCCCCTTTTTCTTATTTCAGCATTCCCAGAATGGAGCTCAACAGATCGGTTCCGTCATTGGAAGGGTTCAGGTCGTTCTGCGGCGCGGAGCCGCCGCCGAACAGGCCGCCAAGGAGGCTGCCGATTCCGCCGGAAGAGGGTTGAGCCGCCGGCGCGCCGAAGGATCCCATCAGATTTGAGAAATCAAAGGATCCGGCCTGCTGGGAAGAAGTCTGGGCACTGGTCGCGGC
>CADBNG010000036.1 GCA_902795985.1 uncultured Lachnospiraceae bacterium | reverse complement strand
TTTATCCTCTATAAAGATCTGGAGGATAAGTATTTCACTCTGGACGAGCTGGTTCCTCCGGAGGAAAAGCCGGAAGAAGAGACCAAAGCGGAAGGCGAAGAGAAAGCGGATGAAGCCCCGGATGAAGCCGAAGCCGAAGAGAAGGAAGTTCCGGACGAGGAGAGAACGACCGTTTATTACGTTACGGATCCGATCCGGCAGAGCCAGTACGTCAACCTGTTTAAGGAAGAGGGCAAGAGCGCGGTCATCCTTCGCCATACGATCGATCTTTCCTTCATTTCCCTGGTGGAAGACCGGAAAAACACCGTTCATTTCTGCCGGATTGATTCCGCGATTGATGAAGATCTCACCGGGGAAGAAGTGATTTCGGAAGAAGACCAGGAAGAGCTTCAGACCATTTTCCGCAAGGCCCTGGGGAATGAAGGACTGACGGTTAAAACGGAAAATCTGAAGAACAAAACCATGGCCTGCGTCATTACCTTCACGGAAGAAGAGCGCAGAATGCAGGAAATGATGAAGCTTTACGGCATGAGCGAGGAGGAGATCGGAGGCATGGCCGCCAGACCGACCCTGGTCCTGAACGCGAAACATCCGCTTGTCAGCTACATCGCGGAGCATAAAAAGAGCAAAAACGCCCATCTTGTGGCGGAGCAGCTGTACGATCTGGCCATGCTTCAGAGCCGGCCTCTGAAGCCCGAAGAGATGACAAAATTCATCGAGAGAAGCAATGAACTGATGATGAAAGTCCTCAAATAATACAGGAGGGGGATTATTCCGTTGTCCTGAGAGCAGAAAAAAACATTGGCTGATGCCCGCCGTGAACGCGCAGACCCTTTGATCTGGCTGCGGCAGCTGCCTTCCGCCGTAAAGCCGTAAAGAAAAATGGAAAAAAAGCGCAGATTCAATTATAATATATATCTGATCGGCTTTATGGGGGCCGGAAAGAGCCGGCTGGGAAGAACCATCGCCCGGATCTACCGGCTGGAGGCCGTGGATTCCGATCAGGCTGTTGAAAAGGCGGAGAACCAGTCCGTCCGGAGGATTATCGAAACGAAGGGCAGACCCTGTTTTGAGGAGAAGGAGAGGGAAATCCTTCAGAAGATCGGCCGGCGGAAAGGCCTGGTGGTTTCCTGCGGGGGCGGAACACCGCTGGATGAGCAGAACCGGGAAGTCCTGAAAAAAGGCAAAACGGTTTACGTCAAAACACCGCCGGAAGAAATCCTGAGAAGGCTCCGGCGGCGTCATACCCGGCCGGAAATCGACGGGAAAAGCGAGGAGGAGATCCTTTCCATGCTTCAGGAAAGAAGCCTTCTGTATGAGCAGCTCGCCGATCTGACCGTGGAAACGGCCGGCAAAAATGAAGCCGAAACAGCAGCCGAAATCATGGATTCACTGATCTGATCCGTGACGAAACAGTCCGTGGCGCAATGAAACCGGCATGAAATGAATACGGAAGGGGAATGAGCAGATGGCGGAAAAATATCTTGGAGAAAACACGGGAAAACTGGGCTTTGGCCTGATGCGTCTGCCTCAGAAGGACGGCGTGATCGACGTGGAACAGACAAAAGAAATGGTGGATCTTTTCATGGCAGCCGGCTTCACCTATTTTGACACCGCCTGGGTATACGAAGGCAGCGAGGAGGCCATGCGCAAGGCGCTGGTGGAACGCTATCCCAGGGAGAGCTACACCGTTGCAACGAAACTGGCAGCCTGGATCAAGGCAAAGACAAAAGAAGAGGCGGAGGCTCAGTTTGATATTTCTCTGGAGCGTACGGGGCTGGAATATTTTGACTATTATCTGCTCCACAACCTGGGCGTCCACCGCACGCAGGTGTTCGAAAATTTTGATATCTGGAATTTTGTCCTGAAAAAGAAAGAAGAGGGAAAAATCCGGCATATCGGCTTTTCCTTCCATTCTACCGCGGAGGAACTGGAGGAAATCCTGAAAAAACATCCGGAAGCGGAATTCGTCCAGCTGCAGATCAATTATGCGGACTGGGAGGATCCGGCGGTTCAGTCCCGGAAGATTTATGAAACGGCCCGGAAATACAATAAACCGGTGGTGATCATGGAACCGGTGAAGGGCGGCCTGCTGGCCGCTCCGCCGGAGAGCGTGGCAAAAATCCTTAAAGAGGCCGACCCGGAGGCGTCGCTGCCGTCCTGGGGAATCCGGTTTGCCGCCAGTCTGGAAGGCGTCATTACGGTCCTTTCCGGAATGAGCAATGTGGAGCAGATGAAGGACAATCTTTCCTATATGAAGGACTTTAAACCGCTTTCGCCCGAAGAGCAGGCTGTGATGGAAAAGGCCCGGGCGGAACTGGCGAAGATCCCGCTGATTCCCTGCACCACCTGCAATTACTGTTCGAAGGTCTGTCCGATGGATATCGGCATTTCCGGAACCTTCAAATCCCTGAATATGCTGACCCTTTTCGGCAACGAACAGGAGGCGCTGAAACAGGAAGGCTTTGACGTGATTGGCGCCGGCAAAAAACGGGCGATCGAGTGCGTCGGCTGCGGCGCCTGCGAAGAGGCCTGTCCCCAGAAAATCGCGATCCGGGAAAATCTGGAAAAGGCAAAAGAAGCTTTCCATATGCAGTAATGGATATCATCCGCAGCCCGCGTTCCGCGGGTTGCTTTTTGCGCTGAAATATGCGAAAATAGACTGATTATTGGCGGCGCTGCCGCCGGGGAGGTCAGGGGTTTGAATCAGGAGAACGAAAGGAGGACACCGCTGTGGGTGCTGGTCCTGCTGCATGCGGGCCTGCTTATCTCTTCCCTGAGCGGGGTCTTTTCCAAGAAAGCGGCCCTTTCGGAGCCGTTTTCCATGGAGTTTATCCTCTGGTACGGCATGGTGCTCGTATCCATGTTCATCTATGCCATCCTCTGGCAGCAGGTCCTGAAACGAATGGCGCTGACGACGGCTTACGCGAACAAGCCGGTGGGACTTGTATGGGGAATGATCTGGGGCATGTTACTGTTCCGGGAAGCCATTACCCTTCGGATGATCCTCGGCGCGGCGATTATTTTCGCGGGAATCTTTCTGGTGGTGACGTCCAATGAGTGATTACGGCATTTCAGTAATAATTCTGCTTTGTTCGGTCCTGGTGGCGTCGGTTTCCCAGATCCTCCTGAAAGTTTCCGCCAACAGGGAGCACGAGACCCGGCTGAAGGAGTATCTGAATCCGCATGTGATTATCGCCTACTGCATGCTGCTGGGCTCCACGGTGCTGACCATGATCGCGCTGCGGCATCTGCCGCTTTCGCACCAGCCGCTTTACGAATCCGTCAGCTACATCTTTGTATCGGTGATGGGATTCTTCCTGCTGAAGGAGCGGTTCAACAAGAAAAAACTGATCGGGCTGGGGCTGATCCTGGCCGGGATCCTGGTTTTCAGTTTATAACAAGGATAGAGGACAGTATTCATGATTGATTTTAACAGACCGGCATTTGTCGGAAAGGAAACGGATTACATCCGGCAGGCTGTGGCCAACCGGAAGCTCTGCGGAGACGGTGAATTCACCAAAAAATGCTCCGCCTGGATGCACGACCGGCTGAAAACGAAGTATTCGCTTCTGACCACCTCCTGCACCCATGCACTGGAGATGGGAGCCTATCTTTCGGGTATTCAGCCGGGAGAGGAAGTCATCATGCCGTCCTATACCTTTGTATCCACGGCGGATGCTTTTGTCCTGCGCGGCGCGCGGGTGGCTTTTGTGGACGTCCGTCCGGATACCATGAATATCGATGAGAATCTCATCGAACAGGCCATTAATGAAAAAACCCGTGCCATTGCCCCGGTTCACTACGCAGGCGTGGCCTGCGAGATGGATACCATTATGGCCATCGCGGAAAAATATCACCTGAAGGTTGTGGAAGACGCGGCCCAGGCCGTCAACGCCTATTATAAAGGACGCGCCCTCGGCACCATCGGCGATTTCGGCTGCTACAGCTTCCATGAGACCAAGAACTACATTATGGGCGAGGGCGGCGCGCTGGTTTTCCAGGAAGATGAGTATCTGGAAAAGGCGGAAGTCCTGCGGGAGAAGGGAACCGACCGGAGCAAATACTTCCGGGGCCAGGTGGATAAGTACACCTGGGTGGATTTCGGATCCTCCTATCTGCCGAGCGAACTGAACGCGGCCTATCTGTACGCGCAGCTGGAAGAGTGCGATAAGATCGACGAACACCGCATGAAAGTCTGGCATTTCTATAACGACAATCTGAAAGACCTGGCGGATCAGGGCCGGATCAGCCTTCCGTTTATTCCGGACTACGCGAAGCACAATGCCCATATGTTCTATGTCAAGACGAAGGATATTAACGAACGGACGGCGCTGATTTCCTTCCTGAAGGAACGGGAGATCTATTCCGCCTTCCATTATGTGCCGCTGCATTCGGCCACTGCCGGACTGAAATTCGGATATTTTGTCGGAGAAGACAAATATACGACGAAGGAAAGCGAACGCCTGACCCGCCTGCCGATGTATTATGACCTGACGACGGAAGACGCGGCGAAGGTCGTCCAGGCCGTTTACGATTTCTACAAAAACAACTGATATTTCATCCGGCGGTTCTGGCAGGTCCTGGCCGCCGGAGCGTTTTAGAACCCCTTCTTTGGAGCGGAAGGATTTCCGATCCGGAACGGGAGTGTTTTTCAAAAGGTTATCATGTCCCAGTTTACACGATTAATCCGGAAAATCCGGCCTTATACCATCAAAAAAGGCTTCCTGTATCTGAAGCACTACGGTCCCCGGGAGTTCCTGATCCGGCTGAAGGAACGGGCGGAGCCGGAGGAGGTTCCGTACGCTCCCTGGTATGAAAAACATGCCGCATCACCGGAAACGCTGGCGCGGCAGGCGGCAGCGTCCAAAAACGCTTCGGTAAAGATCTCGGTTGCCGTTCCGGCGTACAAGACGCCGGATGATTTCCTGCGGGAGATGATGGATTCTCTTCTGAACCAGAGCTACCCCAACTGGGAGCTGTGCATCGCGAACGCCAGCCCTGAAGAGGAGAGAATGGCTGCCACCCTCCGGGAATATGCCGAAAAGGATGAAAGAATCCGTGTCCAGGATCTGGAGGAAAATATCGGCATTGCTGAAAACACCAACCGGGCGATCGGCCTTGCGACGGGGGATTACGTCGGCCTTCTTGACCATGACGACCTTCTGGCCCCGGACGCGCTGTACGAAGCGGCAAAGGCCATAACGGAACAGCACGCGGATGTGGTTTATACCGACGAGGACAAGATCGACGGCCGGACGGGAGAACATACCCAGCCTCACTTCAAGCCGGATTACAATCCGGATCTGCTTCGGTCCAACAATTACATTACCCATTTCTTTGTCGCGAAGCGGGAGCTTTTTGAAAAGACGGGCGGGTTCCGCAAAGGCTTTGACGGAGCCCAGGATCACGACCTGATTTTCCGCTGCTGCGAGCAGGCGGACGTCATCGCCCATGTGCCGCGGATTCTGTACCACTGGCGCACGCACAGCGCCTCCACCGCGGACAATCCCGCCAGCAAGCTGTACGCCTATGAAGCCGGAAAACGGGCCATCGAAGGGAATCTGGAACGCTCCGGCGAAAAAGGAGAGGTTCAGCTTCTGAAGGATTACGGGTTTTTCCGTGTGCGGTACGCCCTGACGGACCGGCCGCTGGTGTCGATCCTGATCCCCACCATGGATCATACGGACGTCCTGAAACGCTGTCTGGATTCCATCCGGGCAAAAACCACCTACGATTCATACGAAATCCTCCTGATCGAGAACAACAGCACGAAGGAGGAGACGTTTGCCTATTACGACAGCCTGGCCCAGGATCCGGGGATCCGCCTGGTCCGCTGGGACGGGCCGTTCAATTTCTCGGCGATCAACAATTACGGCGCCGGGTTTGCGAAGGGCGATTATCTGATGTTCCTGAACAACGATATCGAGATCCTCACGCCCGAATGGATTGAGGAACTGCTGGCGAATGTTCAGCGGCCGGGTATCGGCGCCGCGGGCTGCAAGCTGTATTATCCCGATAAAACGATCCAGCACGCCGGTGTTGTGGTCGGTCTGGGCGGCATCGCCGGCCATGTTTTCAGCGGCATGGACGGCCGGATGAGCGGTTATCTGCATAAGGCGTCGATCCAGATGAACGTTTCCGCCGTGACGGCAGCCGCGATGATGATGCCGAAGACTGTTTTTGAGGAACTGGGCGGGTTTGAAGAAAAGCTGGCCGTCGCCTTCAACGATATTGATCTGTGCCTCCGGATCCGGGAAAAAGGATACCGGATTGTCTACGACCCGTTCTGCGAGATGATCCACCATGAGTCCAAATCCCGCGGGGCGGAGGACACCGAGGAGAAGGCCCGCCGCTTTTACACGGAGATCGAATTCATGCGCACCCGCTGGATCGACGTCCTGAAAAAGGGCGATCCCTGTTACAACCCGAACCTGACGCTGAGCAAATTCAACTATTCCCTGAAACCGAACTGAACGGCCTTGCCGGCCGCCGGATGGAGGAACGAGCCGAACGATGGAAAAAGCAGCGGTGATCATTCCGAATTATAACGGAAAGCATTTTCTGAAGGACTGCCTGGAGGCGCTGGCGGAGCAGACCTCCCGGGATTTTTATGCCCTGATCGTGGACAACGGTTCGACGGACGGAAGCGTGGAATACCTGAAGGAAGAATGGCCGGATGTCCGCCTGCTGGCCCTGCCGGAAAACACCGGCTTCTGCCATGCCTGCAATGCGGGCGTTCAGGCAGTAAAGACTCCTTATGTGATTCTTCTGAATAACGATACGATCCCGGAAAAGGATTTCGTAAAGGAACTGATCCGGGGGATGGAGCGCCGCAGGGACGCGTTTTCCTGCGCCTCCTGCATGCTGACGGTCCGGGATACGACCGTGCTGGACGGCGCCGGGGACCTGTACAGCGCCCTGGGCTGGGCATTTGCCCGTGGAAAGGATGAAAAAGCGGTTCGGTATGGACGGGAAGATACGGTTTTTTCCGCCTGCGCCGGCGCCGCGATCTACCGCAGGGACGAATATCTCCGCCTCGGAGGCCTCGATGAATCCCATTTCGCCTATCTGGAGGATATGGACCTGGGGTGGAAGGCCCGTCTGGCCGGCTGGAAGAATTACTATATTCCCGCGGCCCGCGTTGCCCATGTGGGCAGCGGCACCACCGGCGGGCGTCACAGCTCGTTTAAGGGGAAAATGTCCGCGCGGAATAATTCCTATCTCCTGAAAAAGAATTTAAACGGCTGGCAGATGGCGGTCAACGCGCCGACCATCGCGGCCGGAACACTGATCAAATACCTGTATTTCCGGAAAAAAGGGCTGGACCGGGAGTACGTCGAAGGCCTGAAGGAAGGATGGAAGATGCCCGCGAAGCCTTCCGCCTGCCGCTCGCAGAAAGACCGCTGGCAGATCCAGATGGAACTGTGGGGCAACATGTTCCGCAGAAGGCACTGACCGCCGGCCGGACAGACAGGGCATTTCGCGGATGACAGGAAGCGCGTATCTTCCTGTCATGTTCTGCCGGAAAGAGGACAGGAAGACACGTCCCCGCTGTCCTGTTTCGATATTTCGTGGGCCGGATTGGACAATCCCTACAAGATATGGTAAAATAATTTAGTTTAAATTGCCGATATTGGGTAGTCGGGTTTTTTGACGTACCCTTTGGAGTAAAAAGGTGCCGGAAATGGCAAAAACCGCGAAACGCACCGCTGCGATTCTGCAGCTGCTGGATGAACAATACGGAACGGACGCGATCTGCTACCTGGAGCATCATACCGCCGGGGAACTTCTGATCGCGACGATCTTAAGCGCCCAGTGTACGGATGCGCGCGTCAATATCGTGACGCAGGATCTGTTCCGCAAGTATCCGGACATGCAGGCCTTTGCGGACGCGGACCTTGCCGAACTGGAGCAGGATATCCGTTCCACCGGTTTTTACCGCAATAAGGCCCGGAATATTATCGCCTGCGCGAAAAAAATCTGTGAGGAATACGGGGGAGAAGTTCCCGATACCATCGAAGAGCTGACCGGTCTCCCCGGAGTCGGCCGCAAGACCGCCAACGTGATCCTTGGAAACGTTTATCAGAAGCCCGGAATCGTCGTGGACACCCACGTCAAGCGGATCTCGAAACGCCTGGGCCTCACCGAAGAGACCGACCCGGTCAAAGTGGAATTCGACCTGATGAAAAAGCTGCCGGTGGATCACTGGATCCTGTACAACATGCAGCTGATCACCTTCGGCCGCCAGATCTGTTTCGCGAGAAATCCGAAATGCGGGGAGTGCTTCCTTTCGGATTACTGTATAGAGGAAAAGAGAAAAAAGAAATGACTGTCAACCGATTGTTCAGCAGAAAACACCTCCTTTTCGCGGCGTTTGCCGTTCTCTTCTTTGCGTTCCTGTTTCCGTCAGCGGTCCGGGCGGAAGATAACAGCGGAAAGGTTTATCTTGAAAACATTGACGTAACCGGCATGAACGAAGAAGAAGTTCAGGCGGTGATCGACCGGAAAATGGAGCAGTTCCGGTCCGACATCATCGAAGTCTACGTGCCGGACAGCGCGGCGTATCTTCCGGCGGAGCAGCTGGGGCTTTACTATTACAATACCGATCTTGCCAAAACGGTTGCCTCGGTGGGGCTGAACGGCAACGTACTTGCCCGCTACAAGATGGAAGACTACATCGAAACGAACGGCGCGATTTTCTTCGCCCTGGATCTGCGTTTCGCGGCGGACGCGGTCTATGCCGCAGTGGAAAACCAGGTGGCGGCGCTGAACCGTTCGCCGGTGGATATGAAGCTCGGAAGAAACGGGGACGGCACTTTCTACACCATCCCGAAAATCGACGGCTTCCACGTCCTGGTGGATGAGACCGCCATGGGCCTGACCGACTATCTGTGCAATGCATGGCACGGCGGAGTCGGCGGCTTTAACGCCGTTTATGAACTGGAACCGGCCCAGGAGGCCCTGGGCGGCGACGTGGCCCAGATGTCCAGTGTCCTCGGATCCGGAGACAGCCTTTTCAGCTTCGACGGCGACCAGGCTTCCCGTGCGGAGAATATCGCGGTGGCAACCGCCAAGATCAACGGAACCATCGTTTATCCGGGCGAGATTTTCTCCGCGGAGCAGGCGATGGGGCCCTTTACTCCGGAAAACGGTTATCTGGCTGCGGCCGGCTATGAGAACGGCGAAGTGGTCGATACCGTCGGCGGCGGCATCTGCCAGGTCTCGTCGACCCTGTTCCGAGCGGTTCTGGAAGCTGAACTGGAAGTGGTGGAACGGTATCAGCACTCCATGACGGTCGGCTATGTAGACCCGTCCATGGACGCCACCATTGCGGAGAATTCGCTGGATTTCAAATTCAGGAATACAACGGACGCTCCGATCTATATTGAAGGAATAACCCAGAACGGAAGACTGCTCTTTACGATTTACGGACATGAAACCCGGGATCCCGGACGCAGCATTGCCTTTGAGAGCGAAGTGACGGATTACCAGGAATCGGAGATTGTTCTGGGCCTCGACCCGAACATGGAGTACGGCACCTATGATTTCCAGGACGGCCATGACGGACTGACGGCAAAGGCCTATAAGATCGTATACCAGAACGGGGAAATGGTTTCGAGGGAGCAGATCACTTCCAGTTATTACGTACGGAGCGACGGACACCTGATCGTCGGCACCCATAACGCGCCCGAACAGGTTCTGCCGATGCTTCAGCAGGCGGTTGCCAACAAGGATATCGGAGAAATGTATGTCCTGAGCGGCTACGACGTATACGGTTCTACGGACGGAAACGTTTACGGCGTGGATGACGCCATTGCGCTGGTCAACTCGAACCATGGCGCCGGGGCTGAAAATACAGGAGAAGCTGCTGCGCAGGAAGGACAGCCGGCACCGGAAGGGGAACAGCCGGCACCGGAAGGCGAACCGTCTGCGGAAGCCGCGCCACAGGAAGGGGAAGGCGCGCCGGAAGCAGTCGCGGAGGAGGCTCCTGCGGAATAAGGGAAGGATAAAAAGGGGAGGAGCGGACAGACCTTGAAAAAACGGATGGACGAGCTGATCAGGGAGACTTTCGTCTTTGATGCTCCGAAGCTGACCAGCTCCGTATCGGAGATTCGCATCGAGCTGGACCGGAACGGGAATTCTTCCGGCTCGCTCACACTGTCGTCGGAGGACGGCAGCCGTTTCCGCGGCACCGCCTTTTCCGACAACCGGAGAATTGCCGTTTCGGACGAACCGTTTTCCGGCAGTTCCTGTGTGATCCGCTTTACGATCGAATCGGTCGGAGTGGAACGGGGAAAGGAAATCTGCGGCACGATCATTGCCCGCACGTCCATCGGGGAGAAGAGAATCCCGGTTACGGCACTGGTCCGGGAGCGGTCCGGCGGGAATGCCGGCGACGAGATCCGGGCCCTGGAGGATTTTACCCGGCTGGCGCAGAACAGTCCCGTCAAAGCTTTCCGCTTTTTTATTTCCGAGGATTTCACGGGGATCCTGAACGGAAAAAACACGCCGCTTCGGACGCTCTATAAAGGACTTTCCCAGAATCCCGTGACCTACCAGCATATGGAGGAGTTCCTGGTTTCCGCGGGAAAAAAGGAGCCGGTCCATATCAGCATTGACAAACACCCGAAAAACAGCTACCGTGTCAGCGCTTCGCTGAAGGACACGATTTATCTGTATAAAAGCACCTGGGGATACTGCCATATCGACGTGGAGATCACCGGGGATTTCATCGAAACCGACAAACTGGAAATCTCTTCCGACGATTTCATCGGCAAGGTCTACGGCCTGGAATTCATCATCAACCGGGACCGCCTCAGCACCGTTCCCCGGTACGGAAACATCACCCTGAAAACGCCCTACGATACCATCGTGATCGGGATTGAAGCCTCCCTGGAAGGCGGTATGACCCTGCTTTCCGGTACATACCGGAAACAGCGGATTGCCGGCCTTGTGCGGAAATATCTGGACCTGCAGCTGCGGCGGATCGATTACCGTTCCTGGTATGAAGAATCCATGCAGCTGATCGAAGAGCTGAAGCAGGAGAGGGAAGACGGCGTAACCCTGTTCGGGGAAGCCTTCCTGGCCTATACCAATGAAGACAACAACCGCGCTATCGAGCTTCTGTGGAAGGCCCGCGACGGGGAGTATTCCATGGAGAGCGTCTGGGAGCGGGCGGCCTATCAGTATCTTTCCAAACATCTGGGCATCCTTCCCGAGGAAAAACAGGATATCGTTCCGAAGCTCCGGGCCTATTACCAGCGGCATCCGGAGTGCTGGCTGATTCTGGCGCTGTACCAGAAGGAGGAGGAAGCGCCGCCGTACCGCGCGGTATGGGGCCTTGCGGAATACGAAAAGGCAGCGGAAGCCGGATGCAGCAGCCCCTTCCTCTATCTCCGCGCGTATAAGGAACTTGAAAAGCAGGAAGGCGTGCTCCGAAGTATTACTCCGTTTATTCTGAGCGTGCTTTCTTTCGCGCAGCGTAAGGGGATTCTGTCCTCCGAGCTGCAGAAGCAGGCCGCGTTCCTTTCGGAAAGCGATCACGGCTTCCGGCCGCCGCTTTACCGGCTGATGAAAACCGCCTATGAGCAGAACCCCGACCGGGAGCTGCTGGAAACGATCTGCAAATACATTTCAAAGGACGATCCGCGGCGCCGTTCCTATTACCGCTGGTATGAAAAAGCGGTGGAAGAAGGCCTGCCGCTGGCGGGACTGTATGAAAACTATATCATGACGCGGCCGGATGACGATCCGTCCATTCTGCCGGAGAGGGTCCGGATCTATTACCGGTACAATCACACGGTGCCCGATTCCAAACTGGCCGTCATCTATTCCCTGATTGTCCGGCATAAAGAGGAGGATCCGGATACCTATGAAAACTACCGTCAGCAGATGGAGAATTTTGCTGTCGCCAAGCTGACGGAAGGAAAAATGAACGAGTACCTGAGCGTACTGTACACGGAATTCATCCTTCCGAGAAAGGATCTGGAGCTGGCCTCCGCGCTGGCCCGGGTCGCGTTCACCCACCGGCTTGTCTGCAGGGATCCGGCGATCCGCCGCGTGGTGATCTGTCATCCGTCCCTGAAGGACGAAAATATCTATGAACTGGCCGGCGGCGAGGCCTATCCGAACATCTACGGCCCGGATGCCCGGGTACTGCTGGAAGACAGCCGGAAACGCCGTTTTGCCACGACCATTCCCTATGAGCTGACCCCGCTCATGAATATCGATAAAACCGCCCGTTCCTGCGCGGATCTGGGAGTATGGGATACCGGACTTCAGCTCTACTGCTGCCACGAACGCGGCTGGCAGATGGACGTGAACACCCGTACGGTCCTGAGCTTCCTGATGGCGGCGGAGAATCCGGGCTTCACCCGTTCCCACCGGGACCGCTTAAGACGCAAGCTCCTGGTGTATTTCACGGCCAATCCGGAAGATCCTTATGCCCACAAGTTCGCGGAAAAGATCAAGGAAGGAACCTACGGATGGGTGGACAAGAAGCTGACCTTTGAACTGCTGATCCGTTTCGGCCTTCATGAAAAGGCGCTGAAACTGACGGAACGGCTGGGCTGGGAAGGCCTGGAGGAGGATCAGCTCCTGATCGTTGCCGACGCGGCCGCTTATTCCGGCGGATATGAACCGGATGCGGCGCTGACGGACCTGTGTGCCGCCCTGTTCCGGAAAGAACGCTATACCGACCGTACCCTCCGCTATCTGGCCCGGAATTTTGACGGCGGCCTGAATGAAATGGAAAAAATCTGGCAGCAGGCATCCCGGGGCGACGCGGACTGCGAAAAACTGGAGGAGCGGATCCTTCTGACCGCCATGTTCACCCGGATCCTTCCGGAAAACGGGGGAGCGATTCTGGAGGATTACGCAAGAGGAGGCGCCAATGCCGCGGTCATGCGCGCCTGCCTGTCCTTTATCGGAGAATACTATCTTCTGGAGAACCGTCCGATCGGCGATGCGGCGGCCGAACGCTTCCGGGTCCAGTGCAACCTGAAGGACGAGCATATGCAGATTATCGCGCTGTCCTGGCTGAAGTATCTTTCCGCAGCGGAAACCATTCCCGAAAAGGAGATGCCAAAGATCCGCAAGCTGATGAAAAACTGCAGCGCGGACGGCCTTCGCTTTACGTTCCTGCAGAAACTGGCGGAGCGGATCGGGGACCCCATCGAAATCACCGACCGCACCATCATCGAGGAACGGTTCCCCTGCGGAACGCAGGCCGTGATCCATTACCGCATGGACGACGGGGATTTCCGGACCGAGCCGATGAAGGAGAGAATCCGGGGCCTTTATACCAAAGAATTCCTCCTGTTCTGCGGGGAACAGCTGGAGTATTATTACACGGTCCGTCAGGGCGATAAGTCCTTCGATACCGAAAAGAAGAGGATCCGTCAGGAACTCTCGGATACCGAAGGACCGACGCGCTTCCATATTCTGAACCGGCTGGTGTACGCGCTGCAGAACGGCCGGGAGGCCGAGGCAAAGGAGGCCGCGGAGGATTATCTGAAGCAGGAAGCCTGTATTGAACAGTTTTTTGATATTATGTAGGATCCGCGGATCACAAGGAGAAGGATGATAAACGGATTAATTCTCGGAATGGATTTCAGCGAAAAGGAAACGCTGTTCTGCCGGTACGACGAAGCCACGTCGGACCCGGTGCCGGTTATGGCCGTGAAGAGCGGCGGGCGGGAAGCGTCTCCCACCAGCCTGGCGCTGATTCCCTCGAAGAAACGCTGGGTTTCCGGCTTCGAAGCGGAACTGCTTGTCCGGAACAAAGAGGCCGTGCCGGTTCCGTACTTTTTCCGGAAATGCCGTAAAAACGAGGAATTCCGACATGACGGGAATATTTTTTCCGCCGGGGAAATCCTGGCGGCCTATCTGCGCAGCATGCTTCTGGCTGCCGACGTGGATGATCCCGCGCAGCAGGTCCGCGCCCTGGTGCTGACCGTTCCGAAAACCTGCCGGGAGCTGGCCGGAACGGTGAACCGCGCGTTTGAACTGCTGGGCCTTTCGGGAAGAGCTTTTCTTCTGGATCATTCGGAAAGCTTCTTTTACCATACCTGGCAGGGTACCGGCATGCACAAGCGGGAAGCGGTTCTGTATCATTTTTCCGACGAGCAGAAAGTGAGCTTCCTGATGATCGGACCGGACAGCACGGGCGTACCCGCCAGCGTTTCGGTCCGCAGCAGTGAGGAAACGGTTCTTCCGGAGGAAGGAGAAGAGCGGGATGCCGCTTTTGCCCGCTTTGTGGAAAAGACCCTGGGAAGCCTGGAATGCTCGGGCATCTTTCTGGTCGGCGACGGCTTCGACCGAAGCTGGTCCAAAGAATCCCTTCAGCTTCTGTGCAAAGGCGCGAGGAAGGTTTATTACGGCAACAATCTGTTCGCGAGAGGCGCCTGCTTTGCGGCGCTGGAAAAGGGCGGAGCCGTTAAACCGGGAGACATCCTGTTTGTCGGAGGAGATCTTGTAACGGATACGATCCGGATGGACCTTGTTGCCGAAGGCGAGCCGACGGAGATGACCCTGATCGAAGCGGGAATCCACTGGTATGAAGCCTCCGCGGAGATCGAGTTCCTGCTGGATGAGGAGCCGGAGATCCGCCTGCGCGCCATTGATTTCCGCGACGGAACCGTACGGAAAATCAAAATGGGGCTGCCGGAACTGCCGAAACGTCCCGAGCGGACCACGAGGATCCGGCTGAGCATCCGCTATGAAGACGCGGATTTCTGCGTAATCCGGGCGGAAGACTTAGGGTTCGGGGAACTGTTCCCCGGCACCCACCGCGTATGGGAGGAAGTGCTGGCGTAACCGCCGGCGGGAAGAACAACGGGAGAGGAGCCTATGGGCAGATATCTTCTATGTAAAAGAAAGACGGCGGAGATTCCGTTTCATATTGCCAGCGTATCGCTGAACCTGTATTCCGTGGAGGAATTAAGCTATTTCATCGTGAATTATCTGCCGCTTGCCGAAGAGATGATCACCGATGAGAATCTTCCGAGATGGCTGGAGGACGAATGCTCCATGCCCGGAACGGCGGATATTATCCGCAGCATCCTGATCGGGCCGGAGGAGCGAAAATACGAGGCGCTCAAGGTCATCCTGAAAAACGGGTATTATTATTCCCCGTCCAGGCTGGAGCGGATTTCGGAGCAGATCGACAGTTTCCGGGATAAATCCCCGTCCGACAAGCGGATGATGCGCGCGGACATCCTGATGCGCAGCCGGCGTTATCAGAGCGCCCTGGAGGATTATGAGAAAATCCTCGCGGATCCGGAGAATGAAACGGCAGGGGACGCTTTCCTCGGAAAGCTCTATTATAATCTTGGCTGCGCAAACGTCCGGATCTTTCATCTGCCCCAGGCGCGCCGGTATTTCGGTCTGGCACTGGAGCGGATTCCCGGAGAGCGTGTCCGGGCGGCCTGTATGGCAGCCGCCTATCTGGAGGGCGGGGAACGGATGTTTACCGAAGAGGCGGACCGCATCCGCGCCGCATACGGGGAGCGCAACAAGGTTCTTGCGCGGATTAATTCCTTCGAGGGCCCGGATATCACCGAGGATCTGGGACATCTGGCGGAAGGCTGGATCCGTGATTATCACGAAAGTATGGGGTTATAAATATGCTGGACATCTGCCTTCTGGGCACCGGCGGAATGATGCCGCTTCCGAAAAGGTGGCTGACGTCACTGATGGCGAGATACAACGGCAGCAGTCTTCTGATTGACTGCGGCGAAGGGACGCAGATCGCGATCGCGGAACATGGCTGGACTTTCAAGCCCATCGACGTAATCTGCTTTACTCATTTTCACGCGGATCACATCAGCGGACTGCCGGGAATCCTTCTGGCCATGGCCAATTCCGAACGGACGGAACCGCTGACGCTGATCGGTCCGAAAGGCCTGGGAAGAATCGTCCGCGGGCTCACCGTGATCACGCCGGACCTTCCTTTTGAAGTGGAGCTGAGGGAGCTGACCGAACCGGAGGAAAAGATTCGGATCCACGGCTATGAGCTTACGGCTTTTAAGGTCCATCACCGGATGGTCTGCTACGGCTATTCCATCGAAATCCCCCGGAAAGGCCGGTTTGACGCCGAACGGGCGCAGGCGCAGCAGATCCCCTTGAAGTTCTGGAACCGGCTGCAGAAAGGCGAAACGCTGACGGACGGGGATACGGTTTATACGCCGGATATGGTCCTCGGACCGGAAAGAAAGGGACTGAAGGTGACCTATACAACCGATACCCGGCCGGCTGCCGGCATCGCGGAGCATGCCAGGGGATCGGATCTGTTTATCTGCGAAGGCATGTACGGAGAGGATGAAAAACAGGGGAATGCGGAAGCCTACCGTCATATGATGATGAAAGAGGCGGCGGAGCTGGCAAAAAAGGCCGGCGTACCGGAAATGTGGCTGACCCATTATTCCCCGTCGATGATCCATCCGGAAAGATATATCAAAGAACTGCAGAAGATTTTCCCGGGGACCGTGGCGGGCAAAGACGGCATGTTCCGGGAACTGCGATTTGAAGAGGATGAATAACGGTTCATGAACGATACACTGATACTCGGAATCGAAAGCTCCTGTGATGAAACCGCCGCGGCTGTCGTAAAAAACGGCCGCTGCGTCCTTTCCAATGTGATTTCGTCCCAGATTGATATCCACACCCTGTACGGCGGCGTCGTGCCGGAGATCGCTTCGCGCAAGCATATCGAGCGCATCAATCCGGTGATTAAGGAAGCGCTGGCACAGGCGGAGGTGACCCTGGACGATCTGGACGCCATTGCCGTGACCTGCGGGCCCGGCCTGGTCGGCGCCCTGCTGGTGGGCGTTGCCGAAGCAAAGGCGATTGCCTTTGCCAAAGGCCTTCCCCTCGTGGGAGTCAACCATATTGAAGGCCATGTGGCCGCCAATTTTATTGAGGCGCCGGATCTGGAACCGCCGTTTCTTTGTGAAATCATTTCCGGCGGGCACACTCATCTGGTGATGGTGGAGGACTACGGCGATTTCCGGATCCTCGGACGGACCCGGGATGACGCGGCCGGGGAAGCTTTCGATAAGGTTGCCCGCGCCATGGGGCTGGGATATCCGGGGGGACCGAAGATTGACAGGGCGGCAAAAGAGGGCAATCCCGATGCCGTCGAATTTCCCCGGGCCCATATTGAAGAAGCGCCTTATGACTTTTCCTTCAGCGGGCTGAAATCCGCGGTGCTGAATTATCTGAACCAGTGTGAAATGAAAAAACAGCCGGTCTGTGTTCCGGACGTGGCGGCTTCCTTCCAGCAGGCCGTTGTGGACGTGCTGGTGCGAAATGCCATGGCCGCTGCGGAGGAGACGAAGAGTACGAAGCTGGCCCTGGCCGGCGGTGTCGCTTCCAATACGGCGATCCGCGCCGCGTTTACCAAGGCCTGCGCGAAAGCCGGAGTCCGTCTTTATGTTCCCTCTCCCGGCCTCTGCACCGACAACGCCGTCATGATCGCTTCGGCCGGCTATTATGAATATCAGAAGGGGACGCGCCACGGCTGGGATCTGAATGCGGTTCCGGATCTTGCGCTTTCGGCCCGTTCCGGATCCTGAAAGGGGAGAAGAATGCTTTCAAAACGACTGTTTTTTGATAAACTGAACAATATCCGTGATCTCGGCGGAATGAAAACCGCCGATGGCCGGACGATCCGTCCGGGCCAGCTTTTCCGCAGCTGTTATCTCCAGAAGGCCGATCCTTCGGACGTTCAGAAGCTGGAAGCCCTGGGCCTTTCCCGCATTGTGGATTTCCGTTCCTTCAATGAGGTGAAGGAGCAGCCGGATCCGGTTCTGCCCGGAACGGTGAATATCCATCTTCCGGCGGAGGACGAGCAGCTTCTGGGAATCGAGCGGGATAAGGACAGCGCGAGGCAGTTTACGGAAATCCTGATCGAAAGAGTGATCAAAAATCCGGATTACGCGATCGAATACATGTCGGGCATGTACCGGAGATTTGTCACGAATGAATATACCATCGGCCAGTACCGGAAATTCCTGGAGATCGTCCTGGAAAGCCCGGGGCCCGTTCTGTGGCACTGTACGGCAGGAAAAGACCGGGCCGGTTTTGCCGCGCTGCTGCTGGAGGAGATCCTCGGCGTGGACAGGGAAAGCATTCTGGAGGATTATCTGATCACCAATAAGTATCTGAAGGAAGAAGTGGATTATCTGGTGGACCTGTTCAGCAGGGTGCACGGCGGTGAGTATCCCAAGGAGGACGTCAAGCTGTTCTTCAGCGCCGAAAAGGCTTATCTTGAAGCACTGAAGACGGAGGTGGAAGAGCACTGGGGCTCCTTCGATGTTTTCCTTCGGGATAAAATGGGCGTCACGGAAGAAAAAAGAGAAGCGTTCCGGGCTAAATACCTGATCCCGTAAGAGGAGGAGAAAAGCATGAGAATCGGCAGCGGATACGATGTGCACCGGCTGGCGGAAGGAGAAGAACTGGTTCTGGGCGGAGTGAAGATTCCCTGGGAATACGGGCTTCTGGGCCATTCGGACGCGGATGTTTTAGTGCATGCCGTAATGGACGCGCTGCTCGGCGCCGCCGCCCTGGGGGATATCGGCCGCCACTTCCCGGACACGGATCCGGCCTATAAAGGGATCTCCAGCATTGCTCTTCTGAAAAAGGTAGTAGAAAAGCTGAAGGAAGCAGGATATAATATCGTCAATATCGACTCTACGGTCGTTGCCCAGAAACCGAAGCTGGCGCCGTATATTGATCAGATGCGGGAAAACATTGCCGAAGCCGCAGGCATCGGACCGGACCGGGTCAGCGTAAAGGCCACGACAGAGGAAGGACTGGGATTTACCGGAGATTTGTCGGGCATCGCCGCCCAGGCGGTGTGCCTGATTGAATAGCAGGAAAAGAACGGAGGACAGGAATGCAGTTTTACAACACTCTTTCAAAGAAAAAAGAGGAATTCATCCCGATTGAAGAAGGAAAGGTCCGCATGTACGTCTGCGGCCCGACGGTTTACAATCTGATCCATATCGGCAACGCGCGGCCGATGATCGTATTCGATACGCTTCGCCGCTATATGGAATACCGGGGAATGGAAGTGAATTTCGTTTCCAACTTTACGGACGTGGACGACAAGATCATCGCTGCCGCCAACGCGGAGGGCGTGGATTCGGAAGTGATCTCGACCCGTTATATCGAGGAATGCAAAAAGGACATGGCGGAGATGAACATCCGTCCGGCGACCGTGCATCCCCAGGCGACCAAAGAGATCGACGGAATGATCCGGATGATCGAAACCCTGATGGAAAAGGGCTATGCCTATAACGTCAACGGTACGGTCTATTTCCGGACCCGCCGTTTTGACGAATACGGAAAGCTTTCCCATAAAAACCTGGACGATCTCCGTTCCGGAAACCGGGATCTGAAAGTGACCGGCGAGGAAGAAAAGGAAGATCCGCTGGATTTCGTCCTGTGGAAGCCGAAAAAGGAAGGAGAGCCCTTCTGGCCGTCACCCTGGAGCGACGGACGCCCCGGCTGGCATATTGAATGCTCCGTCATGGCAGGCCGCTATCTCGGAAAGGAAATCGATATTCACGGAGGCGGAGAGGACCTGATCTTCCCGCATCACGAGAATGAGATCGCCCAGAGCGAATGCTGCAACGGCGTGCCGTTTGCCCGTTACTGGCTGCATAATGCCTTCCTGATGGTCGATAAGGAGAAAATGAGTAAATCCCTCGGCAATTTCTTTACCGTGCGGGATATCTGCAATGAATTCAGCGGCCAGGTGCTCCGGTTCTTTATGCTGAATTCCCATTATCGCAGCCCCTTGAACTTCAGCCGGGAGATCATGACGGCTTCCGCCAACGCGCTGGAGCGGATTCTGAACGCGGCGGACCGGCTTCGGGAACTTGCGGCGGCTGCGAACGGTGAACTGACGGAAGAAGAAGCGGCGAAGAAAGAGTCACTGGAAGGCTATCGGAAGAAGTTCGAAGCCGCAATGGATGACGACATCAACACGGCGGATGCCATTTCGGCTGTGTTTGAGCTGGTGAAATTCGCGAACGTGGAAGTGACGGAAGAATCCTCCAAAGCCTTCGCGCAGGCTGTCCTTGATGAGCTGAACGGACTTTGCGACGTCCTCGGAATCATCACGGAACGGAAGGCCGAAGTGCTGGATTCCGATATCGAAGCGCTGATTGCCGAACGTCAGGCCGCCCGGAAGGAAAAGAATTTCGCCAGGGCTGATGAAATCCGCGCTCAGCTTCTGGATATGGGCATCATCCTTGAGGATACCCGGGAAGGTGTGAAGTGGAAGAGGGCCTGATCCTTTCGAATCCGGAGGAAAAGAATCCTGCGGCAAAACAGTATTCCCCGCTGACGCTGGCGTATGTCGGAGACGCGGTCTATGAACTGTATATCCGGGCCCGGCTTGCGGGAAAAGGGAACGCGCCTGCGGGAAAGCTGCACATGGCGGCAAAACAGTATGTTACGGCGAAAGCCCAGTCTGAAATTGCCGAAGCCCTGATTCCCCTTCTGACCGAAGAGGAGAAAGATCTTTTACGGAGGGGCCGCAACGCCAAACCGAAAAGCCTGTCGAAAAACACCGACCCGGCCGAGCACGCGAAGGCCACCGGCCTGGAGGCGCTTTTCGGCTGTCTGTATCTGAAAGGCGAGACCGAACGCCTGAATGAACTGCTGGAAAAGGCATTTGAACTCGGGAGATCATAATATGGCAGTACGATCCGAACAGGAGAACTCAAGCCGCGTCGAGGGCCGCAACCCGGTATTGGAGGCTTTCCGTGCCGGGAAAACCGTGGATAAGCTGTATGTGCAGGACGGCTGCCGGGACGGCGTGGTCCTGACGATCCTTCGGGAAGCGAAAAAGCAGAATACAATGGTCAGCTTTGTCCCGAAAAACCGGCTGGATTCCATGTCCGAAACCAAAGCGCATCAGGGCGTGATCGCCCAGGTCGCGGCCGCTTCCTATGCGGAAGTAGAAGACCTTCTGGCTGCCGCGGAAGCGAAAAACGAACCGCCGTTCCTGATCCTGCTGGACGGGATCGAGGATCCCCATAATCTGGGAAGCATTATCCGCTCGGCGGATCTGTGCGGCGCCCACGGGATTATCATTCCAAAGCACCGGAGTGTCGGAATTACCGCAGTGGCGGCGAAAGCCTCCGCGGGAGCGGTTCATTACGTGCCGGTCGCGCGGGTGGCCAATCTGGCGCAGACGATCGATGAACTGAAGGAAAAAGGCCTCTGGTTTTATTGCGCGGACGCGTCGGGAAGCAGTATGTATGAAACGGATTTCAGCGGTCCTGTGGGACTGGTGATCGGGAACGAGGGAAACGGCGTCAGCCGTCTTGTGAAAGAGAAGTGCGACGTCTCGGTTTCCATTCCGATGAAAGGCCATATTGATTCGCTGAATGCCGCGGTCGCCGGCGCGATCATGATGTTCGAAATTTCCCACAAAAGAGACGGAAGGCAGGGGCAGGCGTGAACGCGGAATACTCGAACTTCACGGATGAAGAACTGATTCTCCGGCTCCGTGCCGGAGAACAGTCGGTTGAGAATTATATGCTGGACCGTTACAAGCCGATGGTCCGGCGGCATGCGCGGATGCTTTATCTGGAAGGCGCCGACCGGGAAGACCTCCTTCAGGAGGGAATGATCGGCCTGTTTAAGGCTATCCGGACCTTTGATCCGGAACGGGAGGCCCATTTCGGCACGTTCGCCAATCAGTGCGTCATGAATCAGATGTATTCCGCCATTGCCGCGGCAAAAAGAAAGAAGCATTCGGTTCTGAATGAGTCGCTCCCGCTGTTCGATCTGGAAGAAAAGGACCGTACGCCGGCCTCACTGACCGTCAGTGATCCGGAAAACATCATTCTCGAGGAAGAGAAGGCCGAACAGATCCGGCAGCTGATCGAAACCCTGCTGAGTCCGATGGAAAAGAGGGTTCTTTCCTTTTATCTGGAAGGCATCGGATACCGGGGAATTGCCCTCCGCCTCGGAAAGAATGAAAAATCCATTGACAACGCCCTTCAGCGCATCCGGGCGAAACTCCGGGAGGCTTCGGCGGAATTGATCTGATCAGGACAGCAGGGACGTACTGATTGAACATCGCCGCTTTTAGATGTAATTTGCCCTTGACAAAACAGCCTGTATTTGCTAGAATTCCAATTTGTGGGAACACAGATGCTGCCTTGGCGCAGCTGGTAGCGCGCATCCTTGGTAAGGATGAGGTCGGCAGTTCAAATCTGCTAGGCAGCTGGGTTTCAAAAGGGAACGGTCGCTTCGGCGGCCGTTCTTTTTTGAATCAAAGGGGACGGTTCTTTTTGATCCGGGTAATCAAAGGGGACAGTCCCCTTTGCGTCCCCTTTGATCCCCGCGGCTTGTTTATTGTACATTGCTTTTTTATCATCTGGTAATATATACTGGAAATCAACAGGATATCCGGCAAAAAGAGAAGGACTCATCAAACAGGTAATGCGTAGCCTGAAGTCCTTCCGACGCAGAAGTTAAATGATGCAAGGAGAGATAATGATGCCTTATAACAATTACCCTGATGTATTTAAACCGATCCGTGTCGGCGGCATAACGCTGCGCAACCGTATTCAGTTTCCGCCGATGGTCTGCTGCCTTTCCAATGCTGCAGGTGAAGTGACCCAGGAATACGTAAATTTCATTGAAATGCAGGCAAAGACCGGCGCCGCCCTCGTCACCATCGGGGCCACTCCGGTGGATAACGCGACTGGAAAGGATTTCCGGGGAGAACTCAATATCGCGGACGAAGCCATGCGTCCGGGACTGGCCCGCATTGCGGAAGCGGCCCACGACTACGGAGCAAAGCTTTCCGTTGAGATGTGCCATGCCGGCCGCGGAGCGGATCCGGAGCTTCTGCTGACGCCCTACGCCCTGGCTCCGTCCAACATGCCGCTGCCGCACAGATGCCGCTATGTTAAGGAAATGGACCAGCGGGATATCGACCATGTGATCGAGCAGTATGCGGACTGCGCGGACCGTCTTGCCCGCGCCGGTTTTGATTTCTGCATGATCCATTCGGCCCACGGCAACCTGATCGGCCAGTTCCTTTCCCCCTCTACAAATTTCCGTACGGACTGGTACGGCGGATCCTTCGAAAACCGGATTCGTTTCGCGCTGCAGATCATGGAAGCCATGAGAGCCAAAGTCGGAAACCGTATCGCCATTGAAATGCGCGTCAGCGGTGATGAGATCATCCCGAACGGCATGCATCTGGAAGAAACCATCGAATATCTGAAACGGGCCCAGAAATATGTGGACCTGATCAATGTTTCCCGCGGTCTGGTCGTCGACCACCGGTATCACTTCTACACCCAGCCGCCCTATTATAATGAGTACTGCCACAACGTGAAATATGCTGCGGAAATCAAAAAAGCGATCGATATCCCGGTCAGCGTAGTAGGCTCCATCAAGACCCTGGAAGCGGCCCAGGAAATCATTTCCGCCGGCAAGGCCGATATGGTTTCCATGGCCCGTCAGCTGCTGGCAGATCCGCAGACACTGAAAAAGTCGCGTGCCGGCAAGCCGGAAACGGTCCGTCCCTGCCTCCGCTGCCTGCAGGTCTGCAATAAAAACGTGGACTTCGGACGTCCGATCCGCTGCGCCGTCAACCCCGTAGTGGGCAGGGAAAGCAAGTTCGAGGAGATCCGCCCGGCCCTTCAGAAGAAAAAGGTGGTCGTTATCGGCGGAGGCACTGCCGGCATGATGGCCGCGCAGACGCTGTGCACCCGGGGCCATGATGTGGTCCTGTTTGAAGAAAAAGACACACTGGGCGGGCATCTGAACGAAATCAACAAACTGCCGTTTAAAGACGATCTGCGGCAGTACACGGCATGGGATATCCGGACTACCATGGAGTGCGGCGCGGACATCCGCCTCGGCAAAAAGGCCACCCCTGAGATGGTGGAAGCGGAACAGCCCGACGCCATTATGATGTGTACCGGATCCACGCTGCTGACCCCGCCGATCCCCGGCATCGACGGAGAAAACATCGTGGACGTTAAGTCCGTCGACAGCAAAAAAGTAACGGTTAAAGGAAATAAAGTGGTGGTCTGCGGCGGCGGAATGAGCGGCCTGGAGTGCGCTCTCGGCCTGGCGATGGAAGGAAAAGAAGTCACGGTCATCGACATGATCCCGAGAGAATCCTTCGGCCAGGGTACTGTCAACTTCACGATTAACATGCTGAACATGCTGCTGGACAAGCATAACGTGGTAAGGATCGGGGACCGGAAAGTGCTGGAGTTCACCGAAAAAGGCATACGGACCATTGGTACGGACTTAAAAGAGTACTTCTATGAAGCGGATACCATCGTTACCGCTTTCGGCCTGCGTTCCAATACGGAAAATATGGAGGAGTTTTCGGTGATCGCGCCGGAATTCTATATCGCAGGGGATGCCGGAGACGGCATCAAGAGCATCGGAAACGCCAATACTTCCGCTTTTAACTATGCCATGATGATCTGATAAGGAAACGTTTGCGACAGGAGGAACAGCCATGAAAAGTTTTAAGAACCGCGAAGGCGAATACGGAAAATACATCCTTCAGGATCTGATCCTTCCCGCCGCTCATGCCACGCCGGAGGCCATCCGGGAATATGAGCGACAGGGCAAGAAACGGATTCACTGGATGGACGGGGACATCATGCCCGGCGCATTCCAGATCAATACGTCCTGGTATCTGGCCCCCAACCGTGAAGTCCAGCTGAATCTGGGAGATGAAGCCAACATCTACACAAAATGGCAGACACACGTCCATGATACGGATGAACTGGTCTGCTATTACGGCTCCGATCCCGAAAACCCCTGGGAACTGAACGGCGAGATCGAGATGATCATCGGGGATGAAAGCCACATTCTTACCAAAAGTTCCATGATCTTCCTGCCGGCTGGCCTGGTCCATTCCACACCGCTGATCAATGTGGTGAACCGGCCGATTTTCCATTTTTCGCTGGTACTGTCTTCCGGATACTCGTTTACGGGAGAAGACGGAAAAATCTTCGAGGCGAAAAAACCGCTGGAATGATCGGAATCAGAACAAATAAGGAAGCAGGCGCTCATTTGCGGCACCTGCTTCTTTTTCTGTCAGTTCGCGCGTCGGCGGCGTTTATTTTAACAGGTGAAGCCCGGAATTCGGGTAATAACTTCCCGGTTTTTAGGCCTTTCATACCAAAACTAACCCTGAAAAGTCCCCCCTTCCGCTCGTTTCCTGCTTGTCTCCGGGAGAGGAAAGAACGGATAATAGAAGCGGAAGCAGGACGGTCCCGGCCTGCCTGTTTGCGGGGCAGCCGGGCAGTCATTCAGATAAAAACAGGAGGGATATTAAATGATAGAGAAAAGATGCCGAAGGATCCTTACGCTTCTTCTGATCGTCGTTTTATGCCTGGGGCTGACTGTTCACGCGGAACCGGCGCCGCTTTCCATGGAAACGGAAAGCCGGAATCCCGAAAATGAGGCGGAAGACGCGGACGATTTAACGGGTCCGGAAGAAGACCCAGCCGAAACGCCGGCGGGAGAAAGTCCGGAGCTGCCGGATGAAGAAGCCGTACCGGACGAGCCCGCAGCGGTTCCGGCGGAAGAGGAGAATACTGATCCGGCGGCAGAAGAAAACCCGGCACCGGAAGAAAAGCCCCTGCTCCCTGAGGAAGAGAAGGAAAAGGAGTCCGGTCCGGAGGCGGTTCTGCCGGAAACGGAGCCATTCTCCGGGGAGATTCTCTCCGAAGAAGCGGATACGGACGAAACGGTACGGGAAGCACAGACGCAAACAGACACTGAACCGGTTCCGATGCAGGAGGTTTCTTCCGAAGAGGAAGCCAAAGAGGTGAAAGCGGCGGCCGCAACAGCCCTTGTACAGGCGTCCAAATGGAGTCAGGGAGGCCCTTATGCCGGCGGCGCCACCACATTGTCAACCGGACCGGCAAATCCCAGAACAGCGACAACCTACATTCTGGATCTGGATGAAGAGGCCTATCCGTTAGCGGTCAGCTGGGAACATTACGGAGATTATATGCAGGGACTCGGCATCCTGTATCCCGGGGATAAGCTGAAGATCCTTCCGCAAACGGATCCGAATCCGGGCGGGTCCGGCAATCACAGGCTGCCGGGAAAAATACTGTGCGACAGCACCGGCTGGCTGAATCTGCAGACGGGAGACCGGACGGGACCGCTGCTGGTTTCTGAGGCGATTCAGTTAGGAGTGTTAGAACCATACTATTATGTCCGCGAAATCACCGTGGAAGGAGGCCCTGTGATCTTTAATTACAGCGGCAGCGGCAACGGCGGCACCTCCAGCTATGCGGTAGAGTATGAAGCGGATTATTCGCTCGAGCCTCCTCGTGAAGCCAGCTACTGGCCTGGCGGCACGATGGTCTATATCCAGCTGCCGGCTTATCATCCGGTGGAGTATCAGATTCTGAACCAGACGCCCTACAGTTATTACGCGGAGATTCCTGCGGAGGACCTTTCCGGTCAGGCGATGACCGTGTATGGCGAAAACCCGCAGGTGATATGGGCAGAGGACCTTTCCTGCGCATACAATCCGATCGACGGCTGGCAGAATGTCGGTCCGGTATTTACGATCCACCATCCGGAGATCCCGGGATACCTGTTTGAAGACGTCAGCATGGAATCGACCGGAAACGAAGGCCGGTTTGATGCCTCAAAGGTGGAAGGCAGCGAGACCAGCCTGTCATCTGAATGGCGGTTTTTCTATCAGGGCGCGCTGGATTTCAACTGGTCTTTCGATAATAAAAAGCACGGAAGCGAAGAGGACGAGATCATTTGCCGCTTCAATTACAAGGAAGCGAAAACGGTAACCCTTGATGCATCCGGCGGTACCGTTGATGATCGTCCGTCCGCGCTGTATGTTCTTCAATACCGGTCAAGCCGGGGTACAAACAACTGGTATAACTATTATTATGACGACGCTTACCGGTTCAAGCTTGGCGAACATGTGCCTCAGAAGGCAGGGTATGTCTTCAGCGGATGGTACGCGGATCCCGAGTGTACGGTCCTGGTCGCGCTGCCCACTCTTTCCGTAAGTGAGATGACCAGCGCTTTAAATAAATATATTAATGAAAATAACCTTCTTGAAAAGGACGGCAGCGAAAACTGTGCGGAAAATATCACCCTGTATGCCGGCTGGTCGGATGAATCGGCGCAGGACATTTCCGGTGCGGCGATCAGCGGACTGGCAGACAAGCCCTATACCGGAGAAGCCGTCACGCAGACTCTTACCGTTAAACTGAACGGAACCACACTGAGGGCCGGAACGGACTATAATCTGCTGTATTCCAATAATATCAATGCAGGCACAGCGACTGTCCATGTCCGCGGAATCGGCAGCTGCCGCGGCTTTGTGTCGGCTTCGTTTTCGATCACCCGTAAGCCGGTGACAGCAGTCATTACCCTGAGCCAGGATTCCTTTGTGTACGACGGGGAACCGCATCTGCCGGAGTATACCATTTCGACCGTGGAAGGGATCGAACTGATCGAGGGTACCGATTATTCTCTCTGGACATCCCGGGGGATCTACGCCAGCCAGAGGGCAGGTTACGTCATGATCCGGCTGAAGGGGAATTACTGCGGTTCCAACGGCAATGATTCTGTGACGCAGTACTTTGCGATTCTACCCAAGGCGCTGGCGGACGATGAGTTTACCGCAGTATTGCAGACAACAAAGTACACCTATGACGGAACGGAAAAGAAACCGCGGGCAACGGTCACCGGCAGTGAAGAAGACCTTGATTTTACGATTGCCTACAGTAATAACGTAAATGCCGGAACGGCCACGGCTACCATTACGCTGACGGGAGATTATTCCGGCACGAAGAGCCTGCCGTTTACGATCAAGGCGGCCACAAAGACCCTGTCCGTTACGGTGGATATGGACAGCTACAACCATATCTTCTGGGACATCGGCCGGTATAAATGTCCGACAATTGAGGTGAAATACAATGGTACGCTTCTGGAAGAAGGAAAGGACTACGAAGCAATCTATCAGAATAACGATGTAGCCGGAAATGCGACGGTCATCGCATCCGGCATCAGCGCCTACGCGGGATATAAAGGGACGGCAACGTTCCCGATTGAGCCGCTGGATATCTCCGATTCCGTCTTCTCGGAAATCGAGGACCAGGAGTATACCGGTTCCGCGATCGAGCCGACGGTCCGGATGCGGCTGCCGGGAGATTATTACTGGACCTATCCGAACAATTCCTATTATGAAAACGATTTTACGGTTCGATTCCAAAACAACATCCTTCCCGGCACGGCGACCGTGACGGTGACAGGCAAAGGCAACTATACCGGATCCTGCAGCATAACATTTAAGATCACCGGCAGCGCCGAAATCGTTCCCGTGACAAAAGTGAAGGTCAGTCCGGGCACAGCGGATGTCGCGACCACAAAGACCCTTCAGCTGACGGCGGCGGTTACACCTTCGAACGCGACGGATCAGACCATCACATGGAGCAGCAGCGATAAAAACATCGCCACAGTGGATTCAAACGGGCTGGTCAAGGCTAAAAAATACGGAAAGGTGACGATCACCGCAAAATCCTCGAACGGAAAAAGCGGGAAGTGTACCGTTCAGACCCGTTTCAATGATGTGAACAATTCCGGAAAATCCTATTATGAACCGGTCTACTGGGCGGTGAACAAGGGGATCACGGTCTGTACCGTTACTTTCCGGCCGGAAGATCCGGTGAAGAGGGGCGAGTTTGTTGCCTTCCTGTGGCGGCTGGCGGGCAAACCGTCATCCAGCGCGACGCTGGATTTCAAGGATGTCGATACGAATACAAAATTCTATGACGCGATCCGCTGGGCTGTCGGAAAAGGAATCATCAAAGGATATGGGGATAAGACATTCCGCGCGGATAATAATGTGACCCGCGGCGAGACCGCGGTCATGATCTGGCGCTATGCCGGAAAACCGCAGCCGAAATCTGCCGTCAGTCCCTTCTCCGATATTAAACCCTCTTCTTCCGATTCCTACAAAGCCATTCTTTGGGGCGCGGAAAAGGAGATCATTAAGGGATCCGGCGGGAAATTCAATAAGGATGACGGCTGCACCCGCGGCCAGGTTGTGACCTTCCTGTACCGGTATACGCACAATAAATAAGTTCGAAGAGAAAGAATCAAAATAAAAAGGAGGGTTCTTCTGCGCTGAAAAGCGGCACAGAGGAACCCTTCTTTTTAGCTGTATACGGGCTTTTATACGAGCGGCTCGATCATTTCCCTTGTCATGACATCGCCGTGCCCGCCGTAGAAGGTGTCGGCTTCTTCCAGAAGCTTTTTAACCGATTCCGCAAGGACATCCTGATCGTAGTTGATCCAGTTCAGACTGTAGGTGCCTGCCGGATAGACGCATTCCAGGCACTGGACAGTGTGCAGGTCCACAACAGTATCGCCGGTAAAGGCTACACGGTCATCGGTGACCAGGGCAAGAGCGTTATCCGCATGGCCCGGCGTATAGATCAGCTTTCCGGGGAAGCCGTAGGGATGAAGGTCAAGCCCGTCGTCGTCCATGATGATGTCCGGCTCGCAGGGAGCAATCTCCGGAATAAAGGTGCCATCCATAAAGTCAATGAAGGGCTGGAAGGTAAGTGCGCTTGTCGGAGGAGTATTGAACATGCCGATCATCCAGGAAAGCGGCTGATATGCTTTGGCTCTTTCTCCATATACAAACGGGGTCATATGGCCGGAGCGGATCGCTTCTGCAGCGTTTTTGTGGCAGATCACCTTTGCTCCGGTAAGGTCTTTCCAGGCCTTTACGAGCATGCAGTGGTCATAGTGACCGTGGCTGATCACGATCAGATCGATTTCCTTCGGATCCACACCGTTTTCCTCCAGGAATCCGGGAAGCTGCTCCGGCGGGAGGATGCATCCGGTATCAAAAAGGATGGTGGTGTCACCGGCTTTAATGACGTACGCGTTTACAAAGAAAAAAAACAGTTTTTTGATTTCCATAGATTTCCTCTCCTTCACTGAGAATCTGCGGGATTATTTATTCGGGAAATATCCCGATCACTTTGTTAATTGTACAATAAATCAGAAGAAGTGTACAGGAAAAGAATGTTGGCAGCCTTTCCGCAAACAGACCGGCCGTACGGGCAGTCAATAACGAAGCCAGTACTCTCGGAAACCGCTCAGAGGCAATTGCAGTACGATTTCCTGAATGATAAAATAAACATAACACCTGTCCCGGAACAACCCTGTGGAAATGACAGAAAGGAAAGAAAATGAAAAATAAATCGATTCGTCTGATTGCTGTATTTCTTATGCTGGCATTGGCCATAACATTATGTCCGCCGTCAGGGACGGCAGAAGCTGCCGCTGCCGGGGATAATGAAGGCAGCGAAGCGGAAAAAGCAGAAGGAAAGGGA
>CADBNG010000035.1 GCA_902795985.1 uncultured Lachnospiraceae bacterium | reverse complement strand
TACGCCGACACCGGTAAAAAAAGGCACGCTGACCTTTGACCTCGCCGGAGGCACCCTCGACGGAAAAACCGGAAAGATAACCATGGAAGCGAATGTGGGAGATGAGATCAAAATCCCCGGCCCGCCGACGCGCACAGGTTACGATTTCAGCTACTGGAAGGGATCCGAATACCATCCCGGTGACAAGTATAAAGTAGAGGGCGACCATACCTTTACTGCGGTATGGAAGGCGAAAACCACTGTTACCCCCACACCTACACGTACGGCGACGCCGACGCGAACTGCGAGTAAAGCAGCAGCTACAGGCGAAGGCAGCAATATGTCTTTCTGGCTTATGCTGGCAGCGGCGTCGATGGCTGTTCTGATCCTGGTGTGTTGGAGAAGGGAACGTATAAAAGAATAACACCGGGAAAGAGAATTCTGAACAGCTTCGGAAGAAAAACAGAATTTAGTAAGACAAAGCCTAGTGCTGTGGAATCCTCGCAGCATGAGGCTTTTTTCTCCCCTGACGCCTTGAGAAACCCCTTATATTTCCTCAATAATCAGATTTCCTGTGCCCGGATCCGGACGAAGATAGACAGGAGAAGAAAGGGGTTGAGCGGAACGATGAATCACTCGTGCCCCGGAAGAGTCAGGCTGATGCCGCTTTGGCGGTATAAAACTATCCTGGGGCCATCATTTTTTGCAGCGTATTGACGGAGAAAACAAAACGGATGTATCCTTCACATGAAGGCCCGAAAACCGATGAACTGCAAATAAGACCATACTAAGACGCGTTTGAGGGAAGCGGCATGTTTAAGAAAAAAGAACTGTTCCGTCCGGATTCCGGTTATAAAATGTTTTTTATTTCGATCCTTATCACCGGGCTTGGATACGGACTGTACAAGGGAATGATCGACAACTATCTGGCGGAGATCGTTTCCATGGGAGAATTCGACCGGGGGATCGCGGAGTTTTTCCGGGAGGTTCCCGGACTTCTGTTAGTGCTGATTCTGGCGGTTTTCTATATGTACACGGCGGAAACGCTGTATAAGGCGGGAGCGGTGATCATGCTGATCGGCATCGCCATGCTGCCCATTTTCCCGCCGACGAAGATCCTGGTCACCCTGGCGATCTGTATCCATTCCCTTGGCGAACATATCCAGCTCGGCATGAAGAGTACGATGACACTGGAGTATGCCCGGCCCGGGAAGGGCGGGGAGGCGCTGGGCCAGCAGAACGCCTTCTCGCATATCGGCACTCTGGCCGGTTTTGTCCTTGTCATCGTCCTGTTCTCCTTTTTCGGCGCGAACAAACCCTATAAACCGTTCTTTGCCGTGACTGCCGCCGTGTATTTTGCTGCCGTATTCCTTTCCCAGCGGATTAAGGGCAGCAGCAAGACCGATACGACCGGAAGCAGGTTCTATTTTGCCCGGAAATTCAGGAAATACTATATGCTGGAGGTCTTCTACGGGGCGCGTAAGCAGGTCTTCCTGACCTTTGGTCCCTATGTGCTCATCCTGTTTTACGGGGCCAGCACCCAGACGATCAGCCTGCTGTTCGCTATTTCCGCGATCTGCTGTTATTTCTGCGCTCCGCTGATCGGCAAGATCATCGACCGCTTCGGATACAGGATCGTCATGATCTCCGATACGCTGATCCTTGTGATTGTCTGCTTTTTCTACGGCTTCGCCCATCATCTGTTTTCGATGAAGGTCGCTTTTGTCGTATGCTGCGTAAATTATATCCTGGACTCCGTGATCTCCCTGGCCTCCATGGCTTCGAACGTTTACGTCCAGGATCTGTCGGACAGCCCGGAAGAGATGAAGGCGACGATCTCGACCGGCGTTTCCGTCAACCATATGATCACGCTGTTCATCGCCCTGTTCGGCGGCTGGATCTGGCAGACGCTCGGCATTGAGACCCTGTTCATTCTCTCCGCGATCCTCGGCCTGTGCAACAGTGCCTACGCGGCGACCATTAAGACGGACAAGAAGGCGCGGATCCGCAGGGCGGATAAATGATAATTATACGAAGGGAAGGCTCAGTCAGTATTATCTGATCACACTGCAGGCGATCCTTACGGGACGCGCATCAGTTCATTGGAGCCGATTCAGGGAAAACAGATGGAAAGACAGGTACCGCAGGAACAACGCGAATTATTGCTGGATAATCCGGATCTCGTAATGTTTGATCCGTACAGCGTCATGAAGACGCACCGGGTGTCGCTGGGCATTGCCGTTCTGCCGCCGATCGGTGTGTTGATACTGTGTTTCATTTTCGGAATGCTGTTTACGGAAGCCCTGGACAGGCATCCGAATCTGTTTGCCGGGACAATGACGGCGGCGGTGGTCATCGCGGCGGCTTTTATTCCGGTTCTTTATTTCTATCTTGATCATAAGGCTTTTCGAAAGGCGAAACAGACCCATTACCGGGATCAGCTCAGGCAGTTGATGCCTCCGGATCTTACATGCAATGTCGTGACCGTCAACCATGTCACCCGTGAGAAGGCGGAAGGCAGCTATATCTGTGACGGAAAAGAAGAGGTATTCGGTTATGTCTCGTTCGTAAATACTTTCCGGATCGAGCCGGGAGAAGAGATGGCGGTCCTTTCCGGCGACCGTTTCTATGCTTTTGTAAAAAGGGATCCCCGGACAAAATGGTTTTACGGGGAAGAATCCGCGGGCGGAGAGTGAAACGCGGGACTCTACGGAACGTAGGTTGTGCCCGGCCTGAAAGTATATTATCGTTGCACCATCAGGAGGTATGCAGAACATGAACCAGTATGTTACCGGTGCAATGATCCGGCGTCTGCGCGAGAACCGGAAAATGACCCAGCATCAGCTTGCCGCGAAGCTGAACGTAAGTGATAAGGCGGTATCCAAATGGGAGAATGGACGGGGATACCCGGATGTTTCACTGATTGAGCCGCTGGCAGATGCCCTTGGAGTCTCGGTTATCGAACTGTTCTCCGGCGAAGATGTGGTCAACACCAACAGGACATTCAATATGCGGCGCACGCAGCTCTATGTGTGTCCGATCTGCGGAAACATTATTCAGAGTACGGGAGAAGCGGTTATCTGCTGCTGCGGGCTCGTTCTTCCGGCGCTGGAAGCGGAAACCGGGGACGACGCGCATCGGATGCATATAGAAAAGTCAGAAGATGAGTACTACGTAACGATCGATCATGAGATGAGCAAGACGCATTTCATCTCTTTTATCCTGGCTGTGAAGGATGACGGCCTGGAATTCCGGAAGCTGTATCCGGAGGGAAACGCGGAGGCGCGCTTCGGAATCAGCAGAACAAGGGCCCTGTATTGTTATTGCAACCGGCACGGGCTGTTCCGGGCGGTATGATCATGACATCAGGGTGTGTCCCTGTTGTCAGCTTAAAAGAAAAGGCTGCCGCACCGTGGCGCGGCAGGTTTTTTCACATACTGAAGAGATGAAATAGTATGAAAAGGGAGACGTTGCGCTGCCTGAATTTCATACAATATGAAGCATTGATGGTCAAAGCGTATGAGTCCCGGCCCCTGCAAAGGCCGGGATTCATACGTTCAGGTGCTGAAAGTTGAAATGATATGAAAAAGGAAGCGGTGCGCAGGAGGCGTCCTGCCGGATAATCTGTATCAGGCAGATTGGCGCGCGAGCCACTCTGCGCCGTATTTGTTGCATTCGTCAATGACGACGGGGGTGACCCAGCCGTTCAGGCATTCCAGGGAGCCGATGCAGGGGAGAAAGCTGCCGCCGGGGGCGTATTCGTCGATGGCACGCCGGACCTCGGCGCGGACTTCTTCTTCGCTGACGTCTGCCTGGTCGATCAGACCCTGGTCCAGGCCGCCCATGAGGAGGAGCTTTCCGCCGGTAGCTTTCTTGATGGCGGGAATATCGTTGGAGGGAAGGACTCCCTGCCACATCTCCACGCCCAGATCCGCCAGTTCCGGCGCGAATTCGGCGGCGTAACAGTCGCAGTGGTGCTGGACGATTTTACCGCGCTTGTGATAATAATCATAAAGCCGTTTGTAATGGGGCTTCAGCAGTTTCCGGAAGATATCAACCGAGAAGAACGTATTCGTCTTGCTGCCCCAGTCGTCGTGGCTGTGGATCACGTCAAAGTCCAGATTGTCGCAGAGCATTTCCGCCACTTTGAGTTTCCAGTCCGCATAGGCGCCGAAGAGATCATACATGGCTTCGGGCTCTTCGTACATGTTCATCAGTGTGTCTTCAAAGGTCATCAGGCAGTGGGCCCGTTCAAACAGGCCGCGGAACGTGGGAATCATGACCAGCTCGTTATCGCGGTCCACTTCGGCGATCTGCGCCTGGGTCGCGCTCCAGTCCAGATCGGAGGGAATCTCCGGAAAAGTGACATAGTCCCGCCAGTGAGTGATATCCTTGATCACCTGGTTTTCCTCGTTGACCATCGGGATGATGCCGGGATCGCCGGGAAGGAAGCGGTGGTTGACGCCCCAGTGGTCCAGAACGTTCTCCCCCTGGATGAAAAGGATATCCCATATGGAGATCGGGTCAATGATACAGTGGAACATGGTCTGGGTGAACGCTTCGAATCCATACCCCATCCACTTGAGAGGTTTTTCGTTGTGCATTACCGACAGGAACTTCTCTTTTTTGGTCATTGCAATACACCTCCTGACTGGTCAAAAAAGAAATGACGAAAGGATGATTGACTCATGGTTCAGGCACGTTCAGCGTAGCATCAGGCAACAGCACTGTCAAGGAAGATTGAATTGAGCAAAATAAAAATGACAATTTAGAATCGTCCTGCCATCGCCATGCACGAGCTGGTGATCCTTCCGAATATCGATTTGAAATCTAACGCGGCCAGGAAGATCGAACAAAGAACGTCCGGGATCTCCGACCTGCTCCGAAGTCCTTCACCATCGAAGGCTTCAGAGTGGAAGACGAAAACATTCTGTTTTCTCAATTCCGCTACTCTCTGATCTTGACTCGGAATCTGTTAAGACGTATATTAACCGTACATACAATTTACTGATTCTGTTGGCACGTCTGTTTTTCTGGTGGATAACGTCTATGTTAAAAGGGCATGAGCCTCAGCTTATCGATCCATTGTATTTTGTCATCCTGTATCTTGGCCGCTTCAATGCGAATCCTTCTTTTCGGACTCCGCAGCGTTTTGCCGCAGAGTTAGGAATGAAGATGAAACCGTAAGTCGCCACAGACGCTTTTATCCGAACGGGGCATGGAAAATCTACGGAAAGTAAGTTTCCTGTGCCCGGAGTCGGGTTGCTGAGTGAGATAGAGGCATGGGAAATCAACAAAAGTTAAATTTCCTATGCCAGGGGTCGGGTGGCTGGAGCTGGTAAAGGCATGGAAAAACTGCAAAAATCAAATCTCCCATGCTTGGAGCCCGGCTGATGGAGCAGGTAAAGGCATGGAAAAACTGCAAAAATAACATTTCCTATGCCCGGAGTCGGGGTGCTGAAGCAGGTAAACGCATGGAAAATGTACAAAAATCAAATTTCCTATGCCTGAAGTCTGGTTGCGGGAGACGTCGAAGGCATGGAAAAACTGCAAAAATCACATTTCCTATGCCCGGAGTCGGGGTGCTGGAGCAGGTAAAGGCATGGAAAATGTACAAAAATCACATTTCCCATGCCTGGAGCCCGGTTGCTGGAGCAGGTAAATGCATGGAAAAGCTGTAAAAATCACATTTCCCATGCCTGGAGTCCGGTTGTGGAGCAGGTAAATGCATGGAAAAGCTGTAAAAATCACATTTCCTATGCCTGGAGCTCGGTTGCGGGAGACAGCGAAGGCATGGAAAAACTACAAAAAACCAATTTACTCTGTGTTTCGTGAGAAATAATTGAAAAAGAAAGAAGGGATGGAGAATGCAGATAAAAAAGATGCTGGATCACCTTGAAAAAGAGAGATCAAAATTCGAATCCATTGAAAAAAGCGCGGAAGAGAGGATCCGGAAAGCACCGGAGGGGACGGTTTGTGTGAACAGGCATGGGAAAGGTGTTCAGTTTTATATAAGACACGATCCGAAGGACAGGAACGGCAGATATCTTCCGGCGGCGGAAAGAGAAAAGGCGCTTGCGCTGATCCAGAAAAAATATGACCGGCAAATTGCTTCGGCAGCAGGAAAACAGGCCGCGTTGCTGGATCATTTCATCAGAAACTACAATCCCGATTGCCTGAAAAAGATCTATGAATCGATGTCGGATGTCAGGAAAAGGAGCATCATTCCAGTGGAATTGCCCGATCATGTCTATGCGGAACGTTGGCAGAGCATGCCTTTTCAGCCAAAAGAAATCAGCAGCGATGTTCCGGAACACTTTTCAAACAAAGGGGAGCGTGTCCGGTCCAAATCAGAAGTCATGATCGCGGACGCGCTCGCTCAGGCGGAGATTCCCTATCGATACGAATGCCCGCTTTCGCTGGAAGCAGGTGTTGTCCTGCATCCGGATTTTACGATATTGAGGATTCCGGACAGAAAACTGCTTTACTGGGAACATCTGGGGATGATGGATGACCCTGATTATGTAATAAAGAATCTGAAAAGAATCCGGTTCTACGAGCAGAACGGAATCATGCCCGGCATCCAACTGATCCTGACGATGGAGACCAGTCAGCAGCCGCTCAATTTGTCGGTGATAAAGCAGATGATCGGTACCTACTGCATGTAAAGGAAGACAATACAGGGCTTAAGCTGCGTGAAAAGAAAAACAATGGAGCGGAAAGTATCGGTTTCGAACTTTCCGCTCCATTCATGACGGACCTTTGTCCGGACGATCTGCTGGATTTATTTTAACGGAAACATCTCCGCGCTCATCTGGTCGATATATTTGGTAGTGGCTTCGTAAACTCCGGGGAAGGTACTCATCGGGAGCCCCTGTGACGCGCAGGGGATGAAGCCCTTGCCGAATTTTCCGTATTTTTCACAGGCGTCGCGGACCTGCTTTTCCACCACCTGTTCATTCCAGTCCGGGAAGTCGATGGTGGCGCTGTCGATCCCGCCCATGAAGATGATCTGATCGCCGTATTTGGGGATCAGTTCTTCAATATCGTTGGTGCGCATAACCCCCTGCCAGATATCAATACCCATTTCGATCATGAAGGGCACTAACGTTTTGGCATAGGAGTCTGAGTGATGTATGATGAGCTCACATCCGTGGCTCTTATAATATCCGTACAGTTTTTTATAATGAGGCAGGAAGAATTCCTCAAACATGTCCGGAGACATGAAAGTGGAGATTTGAGATCCCCAGTCATCATGCTGGAAGTAAGCATCCGGTTTTATGTACTTGCAGGCCAGCTCCGCGTAGGAGAGTTCAAACTCGGTAATGTATTCGATCAGTTCATGCATCTCATCCGGATACTCATAAAAAGCCATCATGCAATTCTGCATGTTCATGAGATAGTGGCACTGCTCGAAAAGGCCGGGGGCATAGAAAAGAGTCGCAAAGGTTTCTTTCCGGTCCACTTCCTCTGCCATTTTGATAAAGGGGAGCCATTCTTCTTCCGAGAAATCCAGGCGGGGAGCCTTCACCTGGCTCCGCCAGTCTTCCATATCTTTCAGGACCAGATGTTCCTCATCATGGATCGGGAAAGCGCCCGGTGTACCGAGCGGCCATGATTTGGTGACGCCCCAGGCATCCTTAACCGGTTCGCCCCCATAGGTCGGCATGGGACTCTGAACCGTAACGGGAGTGGCGTACAGGATGGAAAAGGGTTCATACTGATTGACAAAGCGGTCCGGATGACCGTGTTCCCCCTTCAGGGTTTCTATCAGATTCTCGCGTTTTGAAAGCATATCAGAACTCTCTTTCTTTTGTTTTCTTCACAGACATATCGGTTCCCTTTTATGTCCGTTATCGTGTTCACTGAAAATCAGTATACATGATTTTAGAAAAATAATAAAGATTTCAGAAGTTCTTTCATGTGTCTTGCCTTTTGATAAAACGGGTGTTCAGATTATTCTTTTCAACAGGACTCCGGAAAATCATCGGGTCATGTTATTTAAAATATCTTGTCCGATATCCAAAACAGCTCTATAAAATCCTGCACATAGACAAAAGAAATTATCAAAGCTATTGATAAAACAGAGACCGGGCGATGGTATCAGATGATGACAAAGAGGAGAGATGTTTTAAGCAGGTATCTGTAGTATAATAATAAAAAGCGGCACGGTTACAGGATGAAAAGGGAGGGCAGCCATGGGCTTATTTACACCGGCCTGGAAGGGTAAAAATGATGAGAAGGCGTTTAAG
>CADBNG010000034.1 GCA_902795985.1 uncultured Lachnospiraceae bacterium | reverse complement strand
GAGGATTATGATCCGGATGAAAACGTGCTGATGGGTGTTTACGGTCCCCCGGAAGACCTGTAACCGGTGTTATGAAAACGATCAAGCAGCAGCATCTCCGGCAGCTGTCGGATTATACAAAAAAACTGTACCGGGAACCGGATCTGCGCCATCTCTTCTTTGAGCTGACGCTTCGCTGCAATGCCCGCTGTTTTCACTGCGGGAGCAGCTGCAGCCCTGAAGGCTTCCGCCGCGACGGGGTTCCGTCCGGAAACGGACAGGACGCGGGAATGGCCGCGCAGGAGGAACTTTCCGCGGAAGAATTCAAGAGAATACTGGATCAGGTGAAAGAGGATTTCGATATCCGCCGGATCCTCCTTTGCATTACCGGGGGAGAGCCTCTTCTCCGGAAGGACTTTTTTGATATTCTCGGATACGCGCACCGTCTTGGCTACCGCTGGGGAATGACAAGCAATGCGACCCTGATCACAAAGGAAGTGGCCCATGAGCTGGCTGAAAACGGAATGAGGACGATTTCCGTCTCCATCGACGGGCTTCCGGATACTCATGACGAGCTGCGCGGGATGAAGGGCGGATACGAACGGGCGATGCAGGGGCTGCAGAATCTGATTGACGAGGACGCTTTCTCGGCCGTTCAGGTCACAACGGTCATCAACCACCGGAATATTGAAGAACTGGACGCCCTGTTTGATATTATGGACAGGATTGATATCGATTCCTGGCGGGTCATCAATCTGGAACCTATCGGCAGGGCTCTGTCCCGTCCGGAACTGATGTGTACGAAAGAGGATTACCTCCGTCTTTTCCGTTTTATCCGTGAGAAGAGAGAACAGGGCTATCCGCTGGAATACGGCTGCAGCCATTATCTGGGCCTGGATTATGAGGTGGAGGTCCGGAAATGGTACTGGCTCTGCAATGCCGGCGTTCATACGGCCAGCATTATGTCCAACGGGGATATCGGTGCCTGCCTGGACATTGAGCGGCGGCCGGAAACAATTATGGGCAATATCCGGCGGGACCGTTTCAAGGACGTCTGGGAGAACCGGTTTGAAATTTTCCGCCGGGATCTTTCGGAACGCAATGAAACCTGCCGGGAGTGTGAGCACAGCCGGTTCTGCCGGGGCGACGCCCATCACAGCTGGGATTACGACCGGGACCGGCCGATGGTATGCATGAAAGGCATTTTATTCTGAATAATTATGCCTGTTCGCCTTGACATTTGAGCTGAAGTTAGGTTAAACTAACCTTTAGGTTTCGAATATAACCACAGACAGAGGGAATTATGACAACAGAAGAGCTGTCCAAACAATTCACCAAACTGAGAATTGATCACGCGAAGCAGCTGATCCGGATCGGAAAGGCGCTTTCATCAAACGGAGAACAGGGCGTGCTTCTCTGGCTGGATCAGCGCAGTCAGGAGACGTACGCGATCGACATCATCGAGCATTTCGGCCTGACGGCGGGACGTGTGGCAAATATTATGAAAAGGCTGGAAGAAAGGGGCTTTGTCCGCCGGGTTCAGGATGGAGGCGACCTCCGGAAAGTACGGATAGAGATGACGGCATCCGGACGGGCGCACGCGGAGGAGATCACGGAAAACCTGAACAGGGAGCATCAGCGGATGGTTCAGGAGATGGGGGAAGAAGACGCCCGGAAGTGGTTCGATCTGCTTTGCCAGCTGATTGAGATTCAGATGAAAAACGAGTAATATGATTTCATAACTGAGAGCACAGGATCTGTGCGGATCCTGTGCTTTTTTCCGGTCCTATAGTTTCGGATAAAAGTTTTTATGAATTCTTTTCAGGATGAACTAAAAACCGGGAAACAACCGGTCTAAAAGGAGTGCCTGATGCCTACATTAAAAGAACTGAAAATCGGCGAGCATGCCGTCATTACCCGGGTGGGGGGAGAAGGAGCGCTTCGCCAGCATTTTCTGGACATGGGCGTGATTCCCGGCGCGGAACTGACGCTGGTCAAATACGCGCCGATGGGGGATCCCATGGAGGTTCAGATCCATGGTTATGAGCTGACGCTTCGTCTGGACGACGCGGCGCAGATCGGAATCAGACCGATTCCGGAAAGAAGCAATCAGCACAAAAGAATCGACGTCGTGGACCGGTCGGATCATCCCGGTATCGGCGAGGACGGCCGGTATCATATCCCCGGAAACGAAGAGCCGGTTCCTCAGGGCACCACCCTGACCTACGCCCTGGTCGGCAATCAGAACTGCGGAAAGACCACCCTGTTCAACCAGCTGACAGGGGCCAACCAGCGTGTCGGCAATTTCCCCGGCGTAACGGTGGACCGGAAGGACGGCCCGATCAAAGGACATCCGGATACCCGGGTGACGGATCTTCCGGGAATTTATTCCATGTCGCCGTACAGCAGCGAAGAGATCGTTTCCCGGAACTTTGTGCTGAAGGAGCGGCCTCACGCGATTATCAATATTGTAGATGCCACCAATATCGAGCGGAATCTGTATCTGACGCTGCAGCTGCTGGAGATGAATACGCCCATGGTGGTGGCCCTCAATATGATGGACGAACTCACCGGCAACGGCGGCACCATTGACATCAACCGGATGGAGGAAATGCTGGGCGTACCGGTGGTACCCATTTCCGCAATAAAAAACGAAGGGGTCGAAGAAGTCGTCAATCATGCGCTGCACATTGCCCGGTACCGGGAGCGGCCCATTCCTCAGGATTTCTGCAGCCGGGACGATCATGGCGGCGCGATCCACCGGGCTATTCATGCCGTGGAATCAATTATCGAAGACCATGCGGAACGGTGCGGACTGCCGCTGCGTTTTGCAGCGACCAAAGCCATCGAAAACGACGAGCTGGTCCTGAAGCAGCTGTCCCTGGACGAAAACGAACGGGAAATGCTGGAGCATGTGGTCCTCCAGATGGAAAACGAAGGCGGTATGGACCGAAGCGCGGCCATCGCGGATATGCGCTTTGACTATATCGAACGGGTCTGTGAGCACACGGTGGTAAAACCGGTTGAAAGCCGCGAACGAAAGCGTTCCGAAAAGATCGACCGGGTGCTGACCGGCAAATGGACCGCGATCCCCTGCTTTATCGGGATTATGGCGGTCGTGTTCATCCTTACGTTCAATGTGATCGGCCCGATTTTCCAGGGCTGGCTGGAAATGGGGATCGGCGCCCTTGCGGACGCGGTCGACGGCTGGATGTCGGCCGGCGGCGTAAATGAGGTTATCCATGATCTCGTAATCGCGGGGATCTTCGAAGGGGTCGGAAGCGTACTGAGCTTCATCCCGATCGTTGTCATCATGTTCTTCTTCCTTTCTCTGATGGAAGACAGCGGTTATACGGCACGGGTCGCGTTCTTTATGGATAAGATCCTGCGTAAAATCGGTCTTTCGGGCCGGAGTATTGTCCCGATGCTGATCGGTTTCGGCTGCACGGTGCCCGCCGTCATGTCCACCCGGACGCTGCCGAGCCGCCGGGACCGCCGCATGACCATCCTTCTGACCCCGTTTATGAGCTGTTCGGCAAAGATTCCGATTTACGGTTTCTTCGTCAATGCCTTTTTCCCGGGGAAGGGCGGCCTGATCATGACCTGTGTTTACGTTCTTGGCATCGTGGTCGGGATCCTGGCAGCCTTCCTGATGAAAGGAACGCTCTTTAAGGGAGAGGCCGTTCCGTTTGTAATGGAGCTTCCGAATTACCGCCTGCCCGGCGTGAAAAATGTGCTGCGGCTGCTTTGGGATAAGGCAAAAGACTTCCTGACCAGAGCCTTCAGCGTGATCCTGATCGCGACGATCGTGGTCTGGTTCCTGCAGAGCTTTGACCTGCATATGAACTATGTGGCGGATTCGTCAACCAGTATTCTGGCTGTGTTCGCGGGATTCATCGCGCCGGTATTTTCGCCCCTGGGTCTGGGCGACTGGCGGATCGTGACTTCCCTGATCAGCGGTTTTCTGGCGAAGGAAAGCGTGGTTTCCGTTATGCAGATGCTTTTCCCGGCAAACCTTTCCACGGTTCTGTCCACCGCGTCCGCGCTTGCCATGCTGGCCTTTTCCCTTCTCTATACGCCCTGCGTGGCAGCCATTGCGGCGATCCGGCGTGAAATGGGAAACAGATGGGCCGCGGGCGTCATCATCTGGCAGTGCGCCGTCGGCTGGGTCGTTGCCTGGATCATCCGGCTGATCGGTCTGGCAGCCGGTCTGGGATAAGCCGGAAAATCATTTTCGGAAAGGAGCTCCTTTATGGGACCTTTGGATATTGTAATCATTATACTTGTTGCTGCCGCCGTCTGCGGATCGGTTTTCACCCTGCGCAAAAGGAAAAAGAAGGGCAGCTCCTGCTGCGGCGACTGCAGCTCCTGTACGGGGTCGGCACCGGACGGGTGCGAAAAGAAATGACAGGAACAGACTGTTTTCCTGCTTGACAATTTGCCCCGGAGTTTTGATAATCATAGATATTGAAATACCGGACACCGGCAGGTCTTTTAAAGGATCTGTCCGCCCAGGGCGGATTAAGGAAAACCGTCCGGTTTAAAATGCAGTACCGCCGGTGTTTTACCGGCAGATTCTATTATATAAACCATTTATTTATAAGGAGGTTTCCAATGGCAGGAGCAGTTCGACCCGAAGATATGACCCGTATCACCACACCGGAACTGGCAAAGACCTTTATTGACGAACAGATCGCCGCGATCCAGGAACAGGTCGGCGATAAGAAAGTGCTGCTGGCGCTTTCCGGCGGCGTGGATTCATCCGTGGTTGCCGCCCTCCTGATTAAAGCAATCGGCGATCAGCTGGTCTGCGTTCATGTAAACCACGGACTGCTTCGTAAAGGAGAGCCGGAGCAGGTGATTAAGGTATTCCGCGAGGAACTCGGCGCGAACCTGATTTACGTGGATGCCGTGGACCGTTTCCTGGACAAGCTGGCCGGCGTGACCGATCCTGAGCAGAAGCGCATGATCATCGGCGGGGAGTTTATCGAAGTATTCGCGGAAGAAGCCCGGAAGCAGGAAGGCATCGAATTCCTGGCCCAGGGCACGATCTGGCCGGATATTCTGGAAAGCGAAGCGGGCATCAAGGCCCATCATAACGCCGGAGGCCTTCCCGAGGACCTGAAGTTCGAACTGGTCGAGCCCGTCCGCATCCTTTTCAAGGATGAAGTCCGCGTGGTCGGCAAAGAGCTGGGACTGCCGGACAATATGGTTTACCGTCAGCCGTTCCCGGGTCCCGGCCTCGGCGTACGCTGCCCCGGCGCCATCACCCGTGACCGCCTCGAAGCCGTCCGCGAATCCGACGCCATTCTTCGGGAAGAATTTGCGAAAAACGGTCTGGAAGGCAAAGTCTGGCAGTATTTCACCGTCGTTCCGGATTTCAAATCCACCGGCGTGACCGACGGAAAACGGACCTTCAACTGGCCCTGCATCATCCGCGCCATCAATACGACGGATGTTATGGAAGTGACCGTGGAGCATCTTCCGGCAGAGCTGATCGACCATCTGGTAAAACGTATCACCACGGAAGTGCCGGGGATTAACCGGGTGCTGATTGATTACACACCGAAACCGCCGGCAACGGTGGAGTACGAATAAAAAAACTGTCCCGGTACAAAGTCCTTTCTCACAAAAAGGGCAAAATAATATCTCAAAAATCGGGACATAAAAACTGAATAAAAAAGAGCAAAAGAGAACCCTGTATATATTTACTCGGTTCTCTTTTTCATCAGAAAATTTTGGGCACACCAAGCAGCCCCAGGTAAGGATATAATATATTATTTCCACATGTTGGGGCATATGGGGGTATAACGGTACTTTCATAAAAAAGCGCAACCTCCATCCTATATATTATATGGTGCAATCTGGGTTAAATGGTTTCAGTAACCAGCTAAAACAAGCACTTTTTGATATAATATATTGGCTAAACACCCAGGGAGCTGTGACACCAAAACCCTCCTGAGACGCAGATGGCAGGAGATGTTTTTCCTCCATTCTTTTGCTCTTGAAAATATTTCTTTTCTTTTATTCTTTCTTTTGTTTTTCTCCCTTGTAAATGTAACTAAAACCGGTCCTTTATATGCGGGAAGTGCCCGCGGATGCGCTGTATTTTTTCTTTCTTTTCTTCTTCTTTTTTTGAGATAAAAGATTGCAAAAAAGGGGAGGAAATTTGAGAAAGAGGAGTGCATCGGGATAGCGAACTGATCCGTTACAACATCAATTAGCGTCGGAATGACAAACTAATTGGAGCTAAGTGCTTGTGCATTTTCTTGATGAGCTTTCCTTTTTTGGATACGAAGAATCTGAAATGGAAGAAGAAAGGGAAGAGGTTCTTGCAT
>CADBNG010000033.1 GCA_902795985.1 uncultured Lachnospiraceae bacterium | reverse complement strand
ATTAACACTTGGCTAATTCATCCGTTTGATTTACATTTTGGAATGCTATTCGAGGATGTGTTTTACTGTTTAATTGTCAAGGTTCTTTCGCTTCCCTCGTGTGGGACAGCTTCCTTATATTACCCCTTGGATATGGCTTTGTCAACACCTAATTTGAAATTTTTTTAAAAATTTTTCGAGGATGTTAAAAGCCAGTTAGCATGTACTTTCAAGGGTGTTTTTCCGGGTCGGTATTTCCTGTTCTAAGTAAGGCTGATCAGTTTATACTCTTCTTCCGAGATCATTACATACCGGTTATTTCCTATTACTTCTATCTGCCGTACCAGCTCGTCTGTATCATCGTGATACCGCCGGGTACCATTCAGTCCGTAGACTTCCATCTGGTTCCGGTTGTACAGCAGGACTTCTTTATCTCCAATACTCATAGCAGTATAGGCAATTCCCACAACCGCGGATCCTTTTTTCCGGCCTCCGGAAGAAAACAGGGTAATGGTGTTTTCTCCGGTTGCCTCGGAGTTGGAAATAAAACCGAAATAATTCTTTCCGGTGAAGGCGCTGATGATATTGCCTTCGCTTTCAATCATCTTTGTCTGGGACGGCGTCTCTTTTCCGTTATAGAGATAGACTCCGTCCGTGGAAAAGCCGACAAAGGTGTCGGAATCGAGGCATTCAATCATGGGCATCAGAACGCCGGTATACGCATAAGTGCTGATAATATTATCTTCGTGTTCCGAGCCTTTCTGGGTGAAATTATAGAAGCGGACTCTGGAAGTCATCTGGCTGTCTTCAAAGGTGACAAAGGCGACTGCCAGGATGGTGCCGTCCCCGGAAAGGGCCGCGTCGAAGGGATAGCCCGTGGATTCCATGGTTGTTTTAATAGAAGAAACTTTGTTGCCGGCAGAATCGTAATACTCCACCATGGCATCGGTTCCGTCGTCGGTTATGGCCGCAACGCTGCCGTTTTCTCCTGCCGCAGCCCGGTAAATCGGAGAGGTTGTTTTTATGCGCACTGCATTTCCTGCGGAGGAGCACAGAACGATGTCCGTACCGTTCCGGTCAAAGATTACGGCATAATCACCGGCAAATACCGCGTCCGGATTGGTCATATCATAGGAGACCGTCCAGAACGTTTCGTTTTTTTCATTAATATAGACGGCGGAGTCAGAAGCTACTTTGAGTACGTTGTCCCGGAATGAATAATACTTATACGCCAGGACATATTCATTGGCATCCGTAAACCGGACACGGAAGCTTTTATACTTCCATCCGGAGAACAGAATCAGGATCACAAGAACAGTACAAACAGCCAAAGCTCCGAATAAGAGGAGCTTTGGCCGAAGATTCCCGTTCTGTTTTCTCTCTTTCGGAGGCGGTCCGAAAGATCCTTCAATTATTTCAGCCATTCTCTGATACTGACGGCAATTCCTTTCCCGTCAAGTCCGTACTTTTCGATCAGTCCTGCTGCCGGTCCGGATTCCCCGAACACGTCCTGAATCCCAATTCTTTTCACCGGGACAGGGCAGAATTCGCTCAGCGCTTCGCAGACCGCGCTGCCCAGGCCGCCGATCACGGAATGTTCTTCCGCCGTGACAACCCGTCCGGTCTTTGCGGCGGACGCAGCCAGGATTTCCGCGTCGATCGGTTTGATTGTCGGAAGGTCAATAACTTCGGCATGGATACCGTCGGCTTCCAGAATCTCTGCGGCTTCCAGGGAGGAATAAACGGTCAGCCCGGCGCAGACAATGGTTACGTCGCTTCCTTCTTTCAGGCAGTTTCCTTTTCCAACCTCAAAGCGGAAATTCTTCGGGGTATATACCTGGGGCACCGCAAAACGGCCCAGACGGATATAAAACGGGCCATCCTGTTCATAAGCGGCCTTAATGGCAGCTTTTGTCTGAAGATCGTCACAGGGGACAATGACCGTCATTCCGGGAATGCTCCGCATCAGGGCAATATCTTCGTTGCACTGGTGCGTCGCCCCGTCTTCTCCGACGGTAATTCCGGCATGCGACGCGCAGATTTTTACATTGAGATGCGGATATCCGATGGAGTTGCGCACCTGTTCGTAGGCGCGTCCGGCGGCAAACATGGCAAAGGTACTGGCAAACGGTACCATTCCGCAGGCGGCCAGTCCGGCCGCGATGCCCATCATATTGGCTTCCGCGATCCCGCAGTCAATATGGCGTTCCGGAAACGCTTTACGAAAAACGGCAGTTTTGGTGGCTTCCGCGAGATCCGCGTCGAGCACGACAATCTCATCGTGGGTTTTTCCCAGCTCCGTAATCATTTCGCCGTAGCTTTCTCTTGTTGCTTTTTTCATGAGATCTGCCATATTCATTCGCCTTCCTGTTCCAGTTCTGTCAGCGCAGCGGCAAGCTGCTCGTCGTTGGGCGCTTTCCCATGCCATCCGACCTGGTCTTCCATAAAGGAAACGCCCTTTCCCTTGACCGTCCGGCAGATAATCGCCGTCGGCCTTCCTTTTAAGGAACGGGCTTCTTCAAACGCCGGCTCCAGCTGGTCCATGTCATTTCCGTCTTCCACCCTGATGACAAAGAACCCGAAGGCTTCGAGTTTTTCATCGATCGGATAAGGAGAACAGACTTCTCCGATCCGCCCGTCAATCTGTAGATCGTTATTATCGACGATCAGGACCAGGTTGTCCAGTTTCCGAAAGCCCGCGAACATCGCGGCTTCCCAGATCTGGCCTTCCTGTATTTCCCCGTCTCCTGCCAGGCAGTACGTCCGGTAGGATTTACCGGTAAGCCGGGCTGCCATCGCCATGCCGCACGCAACGGACAGGCCCTGACCAAGGGAGCCGCTTGACATATCCACCCCCGGTGTGTGCTGCATCGCCGGATGCCCCTGAAGCGGTGATCCGATGTGGCGCAGCGTTTTCAGCCATTCCTTCGGAAAATATCCCCGTTCCGCCAGCGCCGCGTACAGTCCCGGGGCCGTATGGCCTTTGGACAGCACAAACCGGTCGCGGTCCGGATCGTCCGGATTTTTGGGGTCGATATGGAGTTCCCGAAAATACAGGTAGGTGAAAATATCAGCTGCGGACAGGGATCCTCCGGGATGCCCCGATTTTGCCGCATGCGTGGAAATAATAATCCCTTTACGTACTTCTCTGGCTATCTGTTTCAATTCATAATTTGTCATCAGCATTCTCCCGAACTGTTGTTTACAGCTCTGTGCGCCCGTCCAATGCGCGAAGCAGGGTTACTTCATCAATATATTCCAGATCACCGCCCACGGGGACGCCGCTGGCGATACGCGATACGCGGATCCCGGTCGGTTTGATCAGCTTGGCGATATACATGGCCGTCGTTTCCCCTTCCAGAGAGGAATTGGTGGCGATGATCACCTCTTCAACGTCGCCCTCGAGTCTCCGGATCAGTTCCTTCAGCCGGATATCCTCGGGACCGATTCCCAGAAGCGGGGATATCGCTCCCTGCAGGACATGATAAACGCCCGTGTACCGGCCGGTCTTTTCATATGCTGCCAGATCTCTGGAATTTTCCACCACCATGATCGTTTTGTGGTCTCTTTTATCGTCACGGCAGATCGGGCAGATTTCACTGTCGGTCAGGGTGTGGCAGACTTCGCATTCATGGACCTTCTCCTTGGCGGATACAATGGCGTCCGCCAGGGCCCCTGCCCGTTCCGATGACAGACCGATAATATGAAAAGCAAGCCTCTGGGCCGTTTTGTTTCCGATTCCCGGCAGAGAAGCAAGCTGACTGATCAGTTCTTTGATAGGGCCGCTGTACTGATCCATCAGAAGCCGAAGCCTCCCATACCGCCAAGTCCGCCCATGGCGCCGGTGTATTTGGCCATAGACTCCGCCTGCGCGCTTTCTACGGCCTTCAGTGCCTCGTTCATTGCGGCAACAATCAGATCCTGGAGCATCTCGATATCATCGGGATCCACAATCTCTTCCTTCAGAAGGACCTCGGTCACTTCCCTTTTTCCGTTGATTTTGACTTCCACGACACCGCCTCCGGCAGCGGCGGAAAACTCGCGTTCCTCAAACGCTTCCTGTTCCTCCTGAAGCTGGCGCTGCATCCGCTGGGCCTGCTTCATCAGGTTGTTCATGTTCATCCCGCCCATTCCGCCGGGAAAACCGCCTTTTTTTCCCATGTTATCCTCTCAATCTTTCTGTGATTATCTTTCGCCTTTCGCGAAAACACTCGGGTTCCTTTAATCTTCCACTTCCACCGTTTCCGTAAAACGGCCGGCGGCCGCTTCAAATGACTTTATCACGGATATCTCCGGATTGGAAGAGGTTTCCTCGTCGCAGATCGGGACGACCCGTACTTTTCCGCCTGCGGCGGCTTCCACCGCTTCCGTAAGCAGGCTGAGATTATTCTTCAGCATCAGATTGTTGCGGCCGGTGGAACTATGCAGTTTCACATACAGTGTGTTGTCCGGCTCCTTCGCATTATACCGCGGTTCCGAACCGCGCAGCATGGCCTGCAGGGACGGATCCAGTCCCGAGATGATTGCCGCCCACTGATCCCTGATCCGCACCAGGGCTTCGGGCGGGGCCTTTTTTTCAAAAGCAGGCCGCGGATCCGTTTTTTTCTCCGGCACCGGTTCAGCGGCCTGCGCCGCGCGGATAACGGTCCCGGATGAAATCTCTTCCACCTTCTTCTCCAGTTCACGAATTCTCTCAAGAAGGGCTCCGTTATCCTGGTCCATCGCCGGACGGCACAGTCGGATCAGCGTCATTTCCACATCGACGCGCTTGGATTCCGAATCCTTCAGAGATACCGAAAGCTCCGAGAGGATGCGGATATAACGCATCAGCTCATCCTCGCTTACACCTTCGGCCGCCTGCCGGAGTGAAACCAGTTCTTCTTTGGAAACGTCAAGGACTTCTTCAATACCGTCCTCTCCGCCGCACAAAAGCAGATTCCTGAGATACCAGGTAAAACCGGACGCAAAGGAAGCCATGCTTTTGCCTTCCAGGGAAAAATGCTCCAGCTGGCGGATCACGTCCGATACATTCCGATTGCGGACAGCCCGGAACATTTCAAGGTAGTCCGCGGAATCCATGGTTCCCAGTGCCGCAAGCACCCGGTCATAGGTCAGCCGTTCATCCGGCTGCCCGGACACGCAGCGTTCCAGGAGGCTCAGGGCGTCTCTCATGGAACCGTCCGCAAGCCGGCTGATATATCGCACGCCCGCTTCCTCCGCTTCGATCCCTTCTTTATCCAGAAGTTCCTGAAGACGGCCGGCAATGGTATCGATCCCGATCCTGCGGAAATCAAAGCGCTGGCATCGGGATACAATCGTCACAGGAAGCTTTGCCGCCTCGGTGGTGGCAAGAATAAAAATCACATATTCCGGCGGTTCCTCCAGCGTTTTCAGCAGCGCGTTGAAAGCCGCATTGGAAAGCATGTGCGCTTCATCAATAATATAGACCTTGTAGCGTCCTTCCGCGGGACGGTAGGCCACCTCCTCACGGATGTTCCGTACGTCCTCCACCGAATTGTTGGAGGCCGCGTCGATTTCCATTATATTGGATGCCGAACCCTTTGCCGCAGCCTGGCAGGACCGGCAGACGCCGCAGGGATCGGCGCCGCTGCGGTTTTCACAGTTCACCGCCTTCGCAAAAAGCTTTGCCACGGAAGTCTTGCCGGTGCCCCTTGTTCCGCAGAAAAGGTAGGCATGGCCGATCCGGTCCGAAAGGATCTGATTCTTTAATGTCGCCACGACCGCCTCCTGACCTTTTACCTCGTCGAAAACGGCCGGCCGGAATTTTCTGTATAAAGCTGTATAACTCATCTGTTCTGTTTCAGCCGCCGGAATGTACCGGTGCTATTTGACTTTTGCCCGCAAACCATTTATACTTCAACACATCCGTGCAGCCGGGGAGCCAGCGGTGCCCTGTACCTGCAATCCGCTACAGCAGGGGTGATGCCGGACCGAGGGCCATTCATCGTGGAGCTGCCTTTCATAAGTGGCGCTGACGCTTGGGTCCTGCGCAACAGGAATTCACGAACCGTGTCAGGGCAGGAATGCAGCAGCACTAAGTGAAACCTTCTGTGTGCCGCAGGGGTGCCTGAGCCGAGTTAACTGTGAGAGTAACGTCTGCGCTGGTGGTTCGAAGTTCGGCGCACGGACTTTTCTTTGTCCGAAGCGCTATCATGATACCATATTAAGCCTTTCGGGTTCAACCGCTTCCTTCTTCTTTTCCCTCAGCAGTCACGGTCATTCAACAGGAGATGCCGTCTCCTTTTTTCTGTTTCTAATGTAATCCCGGGCCTTTTTAACGGAGTCAAAAACATTGTCATGCTCCGCCTTGTTGGTCTCATAGCGCATCAGCCGGAACACCGTCTGAACCGCCAGACCGAGGGTCGCCGCCATGATAATGGTAGCCGGGCCGAAACTTCCTCCCAGCAGCCATCCGGATAATGCCGCAGCCGCTTCCAGCGAAAAACGCGCCGCGCCGACCGGCATTTTCAGATGCCGGCGCATCGCAACCATGATCCCGTCTCTTGCGCCGGTTCCAAGGCCGGCGCTCATATAATAATAGGACCCGTAAGCGCAGATAAACATCCCGCCGATCATCGGCAGATAGGCCAGTAGATAATGACGAAATGTAAAATCCGGAATCAGGAAGCGGAACAGGTCAATGCTTTTCCCGCAGAAAACCATGCTGAGGACGGTTCCGAAACCGACGTCTTCCTTAATCAGAAAATCAATGGCAATCAGCACAAAGCTGACAATGATGGAAACATTGCCGATGGAAATACCGGTGCGCAGGGTGATTCCTTCGTGAAGGACGTCCCATGCGCTGTACCCGAGCCCGCAGCGCATAACGATGGTTGTGCCAAACCCGAAAATTACTCCGCCTGCCATACTGCGCAGGATACGGAACAGGTAAGATTTCTGATGTGCCTGCATACTGTCTCCGTTCATGATGAATCCACCCGTTCAAAAAGCAGCGGCCGAAGATCTTTGCCTTCATCAGGACAGGGCCCGGACAGCATTCTGCCCCTGCTCCTGACAAAAAAAGGCCCTGTCTTCAGACGCCAGGCATCTGAACGAACAGGGCTTTTTCAATCCACGGAGAGTGTGGGATTCGAACCCACGTGCCCCTTGCGGGACAACCGCATTTCGAGTGCGGCGCGTTACGGCCTCTTCGCTAACTCT
>CADBNG010000032.1 GCA_902795985.1 uncultured Lachnospiraceae bacterium | reverse complement strand
TCTATTGCGTTCATCGGCCGCACCAGGTATCCCTCCAGGCCGGCTGCGACACCGGTCATTCCTATAAAGCTGGTAATGATAACAAGGATGACCTCCGCGGCGGTTGTATCAATAAACAGCATGGCCGGGTTCAGTGCAAAGATATAAGGAATCAGGAACGCGGCAATCGCCAGGCGGGTCGCCTGGAACGCTGTCTTCATCGGGTTGGATTTTGCGATAGCGGATCCCGCGTAGGCGGCAAGCGCCACCGGAGGCGTAATATCTGCCACAATACCGAAATAGAATACGAACATATTAGCAGCGATATTATTCATGCCCATACCGGTAACAAGGATGGGGGCACAGGTCGTTGCCATAATAATATAGTTCGCCGTGGTCGGTACGCCCATGCCCAGGATAATGCAGGTGATCATGGTAAAGAACAGGGCGATGATCAGACGTCCGTTAGCAACACCTACAATCGCGCTGATAAAGATTTGTCCGAGGCCGGTCATAGTGACAACGCCGGCAATAATGCCCGCCACGCCGCAGGCGATGCCGATGGACAGGCAGTTTCTAGCGCCCGTTTCCAGGGCTGTCACAAATCCGTCGGGCGTCATCCGGTTATCCTTATTGATCAGGCTTACAACTACGCAGAGGACGGTTGCAAAGATCGCGGAAAACGCCATGGTACGACCGTTCATGATCATTCCGACCAGGACCACCAGCGGAATCAGGAGGTAAACCTTCGGAAGCAGATGTCCGAGTTTCGGAAGATTCTCTCTCGGGATTCCTTTCAGTTCAAGGCGTTTCGCGCGCAGGTGTACCTGCAGGAAAATACCGGTGAAATACAGGACCGCCGGCAGGATCGCGCGGATGATGATGTCTTTGTAAGGAACACCGACCATATCCGCCATCAGGAAGGCGGCGGCGCCCATGATGGGCGGCATGATCTGGCCGCCGGTGGAGGAGGCCGCTTCAACCGCGCCCGCGAACTGAGGCGGGTACCCGGTCTTTTTCATCATCGGGATGGTGACGGAACCGGTCGTAACCGTGTTGCCGACTGAGGAACCGGAAACCATGCCGCAGAGCGCGCTCGATACGACCGCGACCTTCGCGGGACCGCCGGTCGCCCAGCCGACCAGCGCGTTGGCGCAGGCGATGAAGAAGTTCGCGATGCCGGTCGCTTCCAGGAACGCGCCGAATATGATGAACAAAGCGATGTACGTGGAGCAGATGCCGATCGGCGTCCCGATGATGCCGGTCTTCGTATAGAACAGGTCGTAAACGACACGCTTCAGCGATTTGCCCGTACTGAACGCGTAAATAATGAAAGCCGACGCCACGAACAGGATCGGCAGGCCGACGACGCGGCGGCAGCATTCAAACAGGACCAGCGTACCGATGACGCCGAGCGCGATCTCGACCTTGGTGATACGCGTCGCCCGGAACATCAGGTCCTTTTCGTTCAGGACAAAGTAGAAAAACGCGGTTCCGCCCGCGATCATGAGCAGCACGTCGTAGATCGGGATGTAATTGGGCTTCTGGACCTGGCCCTTCTTTCTCGGGAAACAAAGAATGACGAAAATGACGACCAGTCCCAGGAACAGCGGCCGCCTGACCGTTTCGCTCCAGTTCGCGAACAGGTTCATCCACATCAGGAAAAGGCTGAAGGCCGCCAGCAGATAATGGACGATCTGCTTCGGAACGCCTTCCCAGACGCGGATGTTCGACTCGCGGTCGAATTTCTTCATGATCGCGTCGACGTCGGCCTGGATATCCTGCGATTCATTTTCGGCGGAGGATACTGCTGCCGCTTCTTTTACTTCTTCCACTGCTTCACTCACCGGAGTTTTGTTTTCTAGATCCCCCATAGGGATGCCTCCTTTGCGTTGAATACTGGATCGCTGCGACTTTTATTTTAAAACAGATCTTTTATTCCTGCATGCCGGCAGGCAATCCGGACCTTGGCGTTTCTTCCGCAAAGATCGCGCAGACTGATCTGCGAATCTCCAATTTGCAGGGTATGATCGGAAACGGTACCGACAAAGATCAGAAAATCCGGGATCTCCCGGTTGATACCGTCGATGATCATGGCTCCGTTGTTGTCGAATGAAAGCGTCTCGCCTTCATTCAGGTCAAAGGGCACGCCCGCCCCGAAATCATAGTATACGGTCCTTAACAGCCGGACCTTTCCGTCATCGTCGACGTCATATACGTCCGTCACAGGCGTCTTGTTGACGGAATGGATAAAAGTGATGGAAAACTCTTCCCCGTCGCTTAACGGATACTCGGCGTAAACGGCGCCGGTGTTGCCGTTGCTCAATACCAGGCGCCCCGGCAGGACGTCCGAGAGAAACTTCGGTAGAAAAGCGGCTGCAACAGCCACGAGGACTATTGCAGCCACAGCTGATTGAACTATTCTTTTATTCAAGTCGTAAAGGGATCAGTCTTATTCGGTTGCGATGCCGTTCTCATCATAGAACTTCTTGGCGCCCGGATGATAAGCGATGGAGACGCCGTCGGTAGCGGATTCTTTGGACAGCATGCCGAATTTCGCATGGCCGGCCTGCAGAGCTTCGAGGTTCTCGAACATCTTGGACAGCAGTTCATAAACAACGTCCTCGGACACGTCATTGTTGCAAGCCAGCATAGCGCGGATACTTACGGTCGTGGTGTCAACGTCAAGTCCGTCATAGGTGCCTGCCGGGATAACGGTCTTGGCATAGAACGGATAATCCTTCATCAGGCCGTCGATGTGCTCGTCTTCCAGCGTGATGATGTTCAGCGGCTTGTTGGCTGTAGCAGCCAGGTCGACCAGAGCGGTGGTCGGAGCGCCGGATACGCAGAACGCGGCGTCGATCTTGCCGTCTTTCATACCTTCAGCGGAATCGCTGTAGGACTGGTAAACAGCGTTGACATCGTCAAAGGTCATGCCGAATTCTTTGAAGATCTGGCCGGCAGCAAAGTTGTCACCGGAGCCGGCAGCGCCGACGGAAACGGTTTTGCCCTTCAGGTCAGAGAAGGATTTGATGTTGGGATCCAGCGTGAAGACCTGGACAACTTCATCATAGATGGTGCAGATCGCGCTGAAATCTTCGAACGGAGCTTCGCCTTCGAACAGGTCGGTGCCGGTGTTGGCATAGTAAGCAACGTCGTTCTGAAGGATCGCGAAGTTGGCTTCTTTGTCCTGCAGCAGCTGCACGTTTGCCTTGGAAGCGCCGGTGGAAGTAACGGTAATGTTGGATTTCTCAAGCTTGTCGTTCAGGACAGTCGCCATAACGCCGCCGATCGCGTAATAGTTCGCGCTCGTGGAACCGGTCGCCAGGGTGATGGCCAGCTTATCGCCGGATGCCGCCGCTGCCGGAGCCGCTTCGCCGCCGGCTGCAGGAGCTGCTGCCGGAGCTGCCGCCGCGCAGGCTGCCAGAGACAGGCTCAGGATGGCCGCTAATGCTACGGATACAAGTTTTTTCATGTTTTCTCCTCCCTTTGATTTGTTACTGGATAAAGTACATCAAAATGACCAAAATATACTTTATTGGCTGTTTATAATTGTACTTTTTTACAATAAAAAAGTCAATTTGAGCCAAATAGCAATCCCGTCAAGATGTTATGCAGAAAAAAGCATACCGCCCTTGACTCTGACCTTACGTCATAGTATATGGTAGGATCATCACATGTGAGATATACGGGGCCGGGAAGATGCCAAAGACGCGGGATCGGCAGCGGAACGGCAGCAAATTATTACGGCAGCAAATTATTAAGGAAGGAAGTAGAAATACCCATGATGACAGTCCATGAAGTTTCCGCACTGACAGGCGTCAGCATCCGCGCGCTGCACCTGTACGACCGGATGGGACTTCTGCCGGCGGCGGAAAAAACGGAAGCGGGCTACCGGCTCTACGACGACAACTCTCTTGAAAGACTGCAGCAGATCCTCCTTTTCAGGGAACTCGGATTTCCGCTGAAGGAGATCAGGGAGATCGTCGACAGCCCGGTCTTCGACCGCAATAAAGCCCTGGAGCAGCAGGAAAAACTGCTGGAACTGAAAAAAGAGCACATCGAGAACCTGATCGACCTGGCGCGGGGGATCAGGGCAATAGGAGTAAAATATATGACTTTTGACGCTTTTGATACAAGGAAGATCGACGAATATGCCAGGCAGGCAAAAGCCTCCTGGGGTACCACGCCGGAGTGGAAGGAATACCAGAAGAAATCCGCCGGAAGGACGGTTGAAGACGAATCGAAGATCGCGGTAAAGATAATGGAGATCTTCGGAGAGATCGGGGAGATCCGCGATACCTCGCCGGAATCCCCCGAGGCGCAGCGGCTTGTCAGGAAACTGCAGGATTCCATTACGGAAAACTACTATACCTGCTCGAACGAGATCCTGTCCTCCCTGGGGAAAATGTACGCCGGCGGCGGATCCTTCACCGAGAACATCGACAAGGCCGGCGGCCCGGGGACCGCGGAATTCACGAACCGGGCGATCGAGGCGTATGTGAATGGGAAATAAGAGGGGCTGGACTCCGGGACGGGTCTGCTGACCATACTCTTCGAATTACTTTTTGTTTACATATGGTAAGAAATGGTTCGGAACG
>CADBNG010000031.1 GCA_902795985.1 uncultured Lachnospiraceae bacterium | reverse complement strand
GTTCCGGACGAGAGCTTCACAATGCTGATCGGAAACATTATCGACGACCCGGAGGTGCAGAAACGCTGCGGCGGCGGATATGATATCGTCACCGCGAACATCCTCGCGGAGGTGCTGATTCCCCTGACGCCCCAGGCGTATACTCAGTTAAAGCCCGGCGGGATTTTTATCACTTCCGGCATCCTGACCGGAAAAGAAGAAAAAGTTGCCCAGGCAATGCGGGAATCCGGCTTCGAAATCCGTGAAATCACGTATCAGGGTGAATGGGCTTCGGTAACGGCGCGGCGGCCGGAATAAGGAAACAAATTCCATGAACACGAAAAGAAGGAAGAATCTGAACCGCTCCAGGCTGGCGATTCTGGCATCCTATATCGGACCCCACAAAAAGCTGTTTATCATCGATATGACGCTTTCCGTGATTGTCGCGCTTATCGATCTGATCTTTCCGTATATTTCCCGCTGGACCATGTATACGCTGCTGCCGGACCGGATCTTCTCCACCTTCTTTATGGTCATGGTTATTATGGCCGTCGCGTACGTTGCCAAAGCGGTGATGATGACGACGGTAACAAAGATCGGCCACGACATGGGCATCCGTGTGGAAGCGGACATGCGCGCGGATATTTTCGGGCACATGGAAGAGCTTTCCTTTGATTATTACGATCACAACCGGACCGGCGCTCTGCTGGGCCGCGTAACCAACGATCTGTTTGAAATCGCCGAACTGGTGCATCACGGTCCGGAGAACCTGCTGACCTGTTCGCTGACCCTTGTCGGCGCGCTGATCATCATGATCCGGATGAACTGGAAGCTGGGGCTGATCCTTTTGATTATGGCGCCGGTCTGCGTGGCTTTTGCCATGTGGTCCCGGAGAAAAATGCAGGAGGCCAACACCAGCGTCAAAAAGGTGACGGGGGAGATCAATTCCTCCATCGAGAGCAGTATTTCCGGTATCCGTACGGCAAAGGCCTTTGCCAATGAGGAAATGGAAGAGGAAAAATTTGCCGTTTCCAACGACCGCTATAAACAGTCCAAAAACAAATATTATCTCTGGATGGGAATTGCCAACGGCGGAATGGAAGGCATCGTCGGCCTGATGCAGGTTGCGGTCATTGCCTTCGGCGGCGTTTTGATCATGAGGGGTGAGATGAATTATATCGATCTCATCACCTTCACCTTATATGTTTCGACCTTCTCAACCCCCATCCGGAAACTGATCCAGATGATGGAAATCATTTCCCAGGGCCTGGCCGGCTTTAACCGCTTCCTGGACGTGATGAAGACCGAACCGACTATCAAGGACGCCGGGGATGCCGTTGTTCTGGAAAATGTGAAGGGGCATGTGGAGTATGATCACGTTTCCTTCTGTTACGATGACGGCGTGGAAGTTCTGCACGACGTGAGCGCGGATATTCTTCCGGGCAAAACCCTGGCCATGGTCGGCTCATCCGGCGGCGGGAAAACCACGTTCTGCCATCTGCTTCCCCGTTTTTATGACGTGACGGAGGGCTGCATCCGCATCGACGGCGTGGATATCCGGAAGGTCACCCAGCATTCCCTCCGGAACAATATCGGCATTATCCAGCAGGATGTTTTCCTTTTTGCCGGGACAGTGATGGACAATATCCGCTACGGACGGCCGGACGCGACGGATGAGGAAGTCATCGAGGCGGCAAAACAGGCGCAGATTCATGAAGAAATCCTGCAAATGCCGCAGAAATATGATACATTTGTCGGAGAGCGCGGTGTGATCCTTTCCGGAGGCCAGAAGCAGAGAATCTCCATCGCCCGGGTTTTCCTGAAAAACCCGCCGATCCTGATCCTCGACGAGGCCACCAGTGCCCTCGATTCGGTCACCGAAAAGCAGATCCAGTCCGCCCTGAACCATTTAAGCAAAGGGAAAACCACGATCGTGATTGCCCACCGGCTGTCCACGATCCGCGAAGCCGACTGCATCGCGCTGATCGACGGAAAGCACATTGCGGAACAGGGTACCCGTGCCGAACTTCTCGCGAAAAACGGCGCCTACGCCGCGCTGGAACGCGCTCAGGAACTGTAATGACACAAAAGTGACTGTCCCCTTTGTGTCACGATAAGAGGGAGGGAGAAGGATGCATCGTTTTTTCATTGAAAGCAGAAATATGAGCGGCAGCCGCGCAGTGATTACCGGAAATGACGCCCATCATATCCGCGACGTCCTGCGGCTGGGAATCGGGGACGAAATCTGTGTCAGCACCGGGGACGAATGGGAGTATATCTGCGAGATTTCCACGATTGCGAAGGACGAGGTCGACGCGATTGTGGTGGATACCATGAAGCCCGGCCGGGAGCTGCCCTCCAGAATCACTCTGTACCAGTGCCTTCCCAAAAAAGACAAATTCGAATGGATCATCCAGAAGGCTGTGGAACTGGGCGCGTACCGCATCGTTCCCGTGCGCTCCGCCCGGGTAATTGTCCAGCTGGACGCGAAAAAGGAAGCGGCCCGTATCTCCCGGTGGAATGCTGTCGCGGAATCCGCGGCCAAGCAGTCCCGGAGAATGTTCGTTCCGGAAGTGTCCGGGGTGCTTTCTTTTGAAGAAGCCTTACGATCCGCGAAGGAGGATGCCGTCCGTCTGATCCCTTATGAAAAAAGCGAGGGCATGGACCGCACCCGCGAGCTGATCGGGGCGATCACCCCCGGGCAGTCCGTCGCCGTGGTGATCGGACCGGAAGGCGGTTTTGAGGAAAAGGAAATTGCCCTGGCGAAGCAGTACGGGTTTGAGCCGATCTCGCTGGGCAAACGGATCCTCCGGACGGAAACGGCCGGGATGTCCGTACTTTCGGTACTGGGATACATTCTGGACGATCGGGCAGTCTGAATAAAACAACGAAAACCTCATAGTCCGGCGCCGGTAGGGGCCGGTCCCGTGAAGGCAATTATTATTCATAACATATGGAAGGAAAACCATGAAAGCATCCAAACGCGAACTGGCTTTTGCCGATCGGTATTTTCATGAAGTCCGCCACACAACGCTGAATCCGGAAGGGCCGGGTGTGGTCCGGATCCATCTGGTGCCCCCGCAGAAGGGGGACGGGGAGATTTATCCCAGCGTGGCCATTATTAACGGGATGGACCTGATTCCCATCGGCGTTTCCTGGAGTATTCTGCTGACGGCGCTGATCGAAGAAATCAATCAGTACAGCGGCCGTCCGATTAATCCGGAAGAAGCGGACAGTATTACGGAAAAGGCCTGCAAAACCGTGCAGAAGGTCTATCCCTTTACCACGAAAAAGCGCCTGAAAAATGATATCTACCGGATCCTTCATACCTTTACCCAGGTCGCGTACGGCGAGCCGGTGGATGAGGAGATCGGATATATGAACATCGGTCAGTACGCGCCGTACATGAAGGCGCCGCACCGGATGGATCTGTGCGTCAGCGCCATGACACAGAACGGGCACTGGAACTGCAACCAGAACTGTGTGCACTGCTATGCGGCCGGCCAGAGCGGGTCGGAAGAGCAGGAGCTGGGCACAGAGGAGTGGAAGGCGATCATTGATAAGTGTAAAGAAGCGGGCATCCCACAGGTCACCTTTACGGGCGGCGAGCCTACCATGCGGAAGGATCTGCCGGAACTGATCCGCCACGCAAGCTGGTTTGTGACCCGGCTGAACACCAACGGCATCCGGCTGACGCCGGAATATTGCCGGGAGCTGAAGGAGGCCTCCCTCGACAGCCTGCAGATCACTTTCTATTCGGAAAAGGAAGAAATCCATAACCGGCTGGTCGGCGCGGACCGGTATAAGGATACGGTCGCGGGTATCGAAAACGCGCTGGCGGCAGGGCTGAATCTGAGTATTAACACACCGCTTTGCACCCTGAATCAGGATTATCCGGAAACGCTGAAATTCCTGCATGAGAAAGGAGTAACCTACGTTACCTGCTCCGGCCTGATCACTACGGGCAATGCCGCGCTTGAAGAGTCCATGGGGCTGCAGCTGGAGCACGCGGCACTCCGGGAGATCCTTAAGGAAAGCGTGAAATACTGCTTTGACAACGGCATGGAAATCAGCTTTACTTCCCCGGGATGGGTGGACGACAGCTTCTGCCGGGAGCTGGGCATCAGCACCCCCAACTGCGGTGCCTGCCTCAGCAATATGGCCATAACCCCGGGCGGAAATGCGGTTCCCTGCCAGAGCTGGCTTTCCGGGCCGGTGCTGGGCAGCATGCTGCGGGACGACTGGGAAACGATCTGGGAAAGCGAGGACTGCAAAGTCCGGCGCGATTTTTCCGCGAAAATGCGCTGCGAGTGCCCGCTGCGGATCACGAAGGAGGGCTGATATGAAAAACACAAGGATTCAGAAAACGGTTTTTTCCCTTCTTCTCTGTCTGTTTGTGCTGGCCGGCGTTTTTTGCTTTCCGATGAAGGCCCATGCCGCGGATCTGGATGAGATTCTGAATTACGAGATTACCGTGGACGTCAACGAAAACGGCACGCTGGATATGAAGTACCACATTGACTGGAAGGTGCTGGACTCCGACTCGGAAGGCCCTCTTTCCTGGGTGACGATCGGCATCCCGAATTCCCATTATGAAGATTTCCGGGCCCTTTCCAGTACAATTAAAGAGATTTCCTATACCTCTTCGGGAGGCACGAATCTGCGTATCGACCTGGACCGGGAGTATTACGAGGACGAGGTCGCCAGCTTCGATTTTGAAGTGGTACAGGACTATATGTACGAAATGAACATGCTGACGGAAGGGGAAACGGTATATCAGTTTACCCCGGGCTGGTTTGAGAACATCAAAGTGGACAATCTGACCATCCGATGGAACGCCGACAAGGCCACAAGCTGGTCTCCTTCCTGTGAGATCAAGGACGGCGCTTACGTCTGGCAGACGTCGCTGGGAAAGGGCGACACTTTCCAGGTCCAGGTGACGTATCCGAACGACGCGTTTGCTTTTGACGAAAGCAAAATGATTACCCGATCGGGGGATTACGAGTACGGTTATGAATCCGACGATAACTGGATCTACGGACTGGTCCTGGGAGTCATCGGGTTTGCGTTTGTCTTTATAGTAATTGTCGGGATCTGCATTGCGAAAAACTTTTACAACCGCGGTGCGGGCTTCGGGCAGACAACGAAAAAGAAAATCACCCGGACGAAGATCGAGTATTATCCCAACTGCCAGGGCTGCGGCGCTCCGCGGCCGGAAGGAAAAGACAACTGCGAATACTGCGGACGGAGCTTTATCAAGAGTGAAGAGGTTGTGGAAGAAAAGGATATCCCGGCCGATGAAAAGGATCTTCTGAAAAAGAACGAGAACGGAACGTACCGGTATTCCCATTCGCCCAACACGTACATGCGTGTCAATGTGGTGCCGATTATCATCCCCTCCTCCCGGGGAAGCAGCGGTTCACGGGGCGGCGGCAGTTCCCGAAGCAGCGGCGGCTCCCGGGGCGGCGGCTGTGCCCACAGTTCCTGCGCGTGCGCCTGTGCCTGCGCGTGTGCCTGTGCCGGCGGCGGCCGGGCCGGATGCTCGACCAAGGATTTTTACAATACCAACCTGAAGCTGAAATATTTTGAGAATAAAGAGGAGAGGAAAGAGCGCTCCGC
>CADBNG010000030.1 GCA_902795985.1 uncultured Lachnospiraceae bacterium | reverse complement strand
CTGATGGGCGATATGATGGGCGCTCCGGCGGAACAGACCATTGTCTGCGGCAACGCGAGCCTGACCATTATGTTCGATACCGTATCCCGCGGTTATACGCACGGCTACCTTGGAAATACACCCTGGTCCAAACTGGAAAAGATTAAATTCCTCTGCCCGGTCCCCGGATATGACCGTCACTTCGGCGTTACGGAGTATTTCGGCGCTGAAATGATCAACATTCCGATGAAGGAAGACGGTCCGGACATGGACCTGGTGGAAGAGTATGTGAATAATGATCCTCTGGTGAAGGGCATCTGGTGCGTGCCGAAGTACTCAAATCCCCAGGGCATCACCTATTCGCCGGAGGTTGTGGAGCGTTTCGCGAAGCTGACCCCCGCCGCGCCGGATTTCCGGATTTTCTGGGATAATGCCTATGCGGTGCACCACCTCTATTTTGAATCCGGTGAAACGGACCATCTGGAGAATATCCTGGAGCGCTGCGCGGCAAACGGCCATCCGGACATGGTTTTCCTTTTCGCGTCGACATCCAAAATCACCTTCGCCGGCGCCGGGATTTCCGCCATTGCTTCTTCGCCGGCCAATATCGCCGAGATCAAAAAGCATATGTCCTACCAGATCATCAGCCATGACAAAATCAACCAGCTGCGGCATGTGCGATTCTTCAAAGATTTCAAGGGGATTGAAGCGCAGATGGAAAAACATGCCGCTTTGATGGCGCCGAAATTCCTCCTGGTGGATGAGATCCTCCGAAAAGAACTGGACGGCTGCGGCATTTGCAGTTATACTTTACCGAGAGGAGGATATTTCATGTCCTTCGACGCGCTGGAAGGATGCGCGAAAAAAATAGTGAACATGGCAAAAGAGGCCGGTCTGGTTCTTACCGGCGCGGGTGCTACCTATCCTTATCACAACGATCCGCATGACAGCAATATCCGGATCGCTCCTAGCATGCCCGAGCTGGATGAACTGGAAAAGGCTTCCTATCTGTTTGCCATCTGTGTAAAGATTGCCAGTCTGGAGAAGCTGATCGCCGAGCGTCAGTAAACGGACCGGCAGTCCGTGGATGACGGATTGAAGAACTTCAGATTATGAAAGAGAGCTGCAGGCGTTTTTCAATCCTGCTGTACCGGGACAGATACGGTACAGACGGAGCGGCGCCTGCAGTTTGGTAATTCGTTATGAAAAACGTAAGGGTTGCGCTGATTGTCATCATTGCCTCGGTTGCCGGCATTATTGCCGTTCATTCCTATGCATCCGGGATGATCAATGATTACGGAGAAAAGTATTTTTCGGACAAATTCATGCCCGGAACGTTTATCAACGGAATGGACTGTTCCCAGATGACTGCTGCGCAGGCTAAAAAAGCCATGCAGGATTATGTGGATGATTACACCCTGACCATTAATGAACGGGGCGGGACCACAGAGCAGATCACCGGCGCGGAGCTGGGACTTCAGTATATCGATGACGGAAGCGTTGATAAGCTGCTGGAAAACCAGGATACGGAAATGTGGCAGTATTATCTGAATTCCCATCAGGACCATACGCTGCCGACGGCTTACAGCTACGATGAGAACTATCTGCCGTATCTTCTGGATGAACTGAAGTGCATGGATGATTCCGCGGTACAGAAAGCGCAGAATGCTTACGTGGATGAGAACGAAGAAGGCTTTTACATCGTTCCCGAAGTAAAGGGAAATGAGCTTGACAAAGACCGCTTTACTTCCCTGATCCGGGATGCGGTCAATTCCTCCACAACGGAAATCGATCTGGACGCGAACGGGATTTATCTGGAGCCGGAAATTGTTTCCGATACGCCCTCCCTTGTGGCGGCCTGCGAATCCAGCAACCGGATGATTCATGCGGACATCACCTTTGATTTTGTAGATCGCCAGTGGCATGCGGACAAGGATCTGATCCGGGGCTGGCTGGTGAAAAATGCCGACGGATCCTGTTCCGTCGATGAGACAAAGGTCGCTGCCTGGGTGGATGAGATGGCCTATGCGACGGACACATTCGGCCTTCCAAGAACCTTTATGACCTCCTACGGCGTGGAAATCGAGCTGGAAGGCGGCGGAGACTACGGCTGGTATATGGATACGGAGGAAACTACGGCACAGCTGATCCAGTATATTTACCAGGGGTCGGAAATGACCACTCAGCCTGCTTATATCTATACCGCGAACGACCGCTCGACCAATGATATCGGAAACACCTATGTGGAGGTCTGCATTTCCACACAGACCCTCTGGTACTATTATCAGGGCGAGCTCCTGACTACAACGCCCATCATTTCCGGATGCGTGAACCTCGGACGCGCGACCCCGTCCGGCAGCGTCTGGGCGATCGACGCGAAAAAGAACGACTGGTGGTTCACTACATTCCCGGATGCTTTCTCGGAATACTGGATGCCGTTTAACGGGGAGTGCGGGATCCATGACGCCAGCTGGCAGCCGGCGGACAGCTACCTTCCGGATACCTATCTCAACGCCGGAAGCCATGGATGCCTGAATACGCCGTACGAGCCGGTTCAGATTATCTTCGACCACTCAGAAATCGGCGATCCTGTCGTTGTCTATTATTCCCTGGACCAGGTCCACGGACCGGATCCCTGGGAAGAACTGATCGCCGGTTGATTCCGGAGAACATGGAGATTTTATGAATATTATTATTCTGGCCGGCGGTACCAGCACGGAACGCGAAATATCGATCGTTTCGGGCAGCGGTGCCGCCCGTGCCCTGCGGGAAAAAGGACATCATACCTTCCTGTTGGACGTCTATGACGGCTGCGCGGACGAACAGGCCGCCGCGGCCTTTTCGGAAGAACAGGATATCGACGCGGCCGCCGCATATATGCAGGACCGATCCGGAGCCGTACGGGAAGAAGCGGAAAAACGGCCTGCTTTTTTCGGCCCGAATGTGATCCGGCTCTGCAGCGAAGCGGACGCCGTTTTTATGGCCCTTCACGGAGCGAACGGAGAGGACGGAAAGGTTCAGGCGGCCTTTGACCTGTTCGGGATCCGGTACTCCGGCTGCGGTTATGTCGGCAGCGCGCTGGCGATGGATAAGGGCCTGACGAAAATCCTTTTCAATTATTTCGGCGTACCGACACCGAAAGGATCCGTAATCCGCCGGACGGATGAAGACAAGTCCCTCGCCCGTTTCGGGCTGACGCTTCCGGTCGTTGTCAAACCCCTTTGCGGCGGCTCCAGCGTCGGAGTGGATATCGCGGGTACGGAGGAAGAATACCGGGCCGCTCTTGCGGGGGCGTTCGAATATGAAGAACGCGTGCTGGTCGAAACGTTTATCCGGGGCCGGGAATTCTCCGTTGCCGTGATCGCGGGCGAAGCCTATCCGGTGGTGGAAATCATTGTCCCGGAAGGATTCTATGATTACGAAAACAAATACAACGGAAATACAACGGAAGTCTGCCCGGCGGATCTTCCGGAAGAAAAAGCCCGTGAGATGCAGAAAATCGCCCTGGACGCCGTCAGAGCTCTGTCCATCAGCGGATATGGACGCATGGATTTTATCATGGACGAAGAGTGGAAGATTTACTGTCTGGAGGCCAACACCCTTCCGGGAATGACGCCGACCAGCCTGATTCCGCAGGAAGCCCGGGCAAGGGGCATCGGTTACGCGGATCTTTGCGAACTGCTTCTGGGACTTTAAAGAACGATAATGAGGTTGTTATGATTCCAATGACATTAGGACAGATCGCGCGGGCAGCGAACGGTACGCTGACCGGTACTGCCGATCCTGTCATTACATCCATTACTACAGACAGCAGAAAGGCTTGTGAAGGAAGCCTTTTTGCATGTATAAAAGGAGAAAACTCCGACGGGCATGATTATGCCCCGTCCGCAGCGTCCCTTGGCGCTTCCGCGGTTTTATGCGAACGTCCCATTCCGGACCCGGGAATTCCGGTGCTTACGGTTGAGAATACCGTCGAAGCCCTGGGGAATATCGCGGCAGCGATGCTGGAACTTTCCGGAATCCCGGTTCTTGCAGTGGCCGGTTCTGTGGGCAAAACCAGCACGAAGGAACTGACGGCCATGGTGCTTTCAAGACGGCTGCGCGTGCTGAAAACCGAAGCGAATTTCAACAATGAACTGGGACTTCCGCTGACGGTTTTCCGCCTTCAGCCGGAGGATGAGGCCGCGGTTCTGGAACTCGGGATCGATGATTTCGGCCAGATGCACCGCCTTGCCCGCATTGCCCGGCCGACTGTCGGAATCTTTACCAATATCGGGGACTGTCATCTGGAAAACCTCGGGGACCGGCCGGGAGTTTTCCGCGCCAAAACGGAAATGTTCGATCATCTTCGCCCCGGCGGAAGAGTGGTGCTGAACGGGGACGATGAGCTTCTTCGCAAGGTTCAGGAAGTGAATGGATTCCCGCCCGTATTTTACGGACTGTCCGAACAGAATGATTACCGGGCAGCGGACATTGAGAAAACGGAAGAAGGAGGCAGCCGGTTTACCATCCTCATGCCGGATGCGTCCGTACGGACGGAAGTGTCCCTTCCGGGGGAGCATATGATCCGCAATGCCCTTGCTGCCGCGGCAGCCGGACGGCTGCTTGGCATTTCTCCGGAGGAAATTGCGGAGGGGATCCGCGCGTACCGGACCATCGACGGACGCTTCAACATCCTGAAAACCGGTCGTTTTACCGTGATCGACGACTGCTATAACGCCAATCCCATGTCCATGAAAGCCGCCCTGGCGTCTCTGGCGGGATTCCGGAATGGACGGAAAATCGCGATCCTCGGCGACATGGGCGAACTGGGAGAGCAGTCGGCCCGGCTTCATTACGAAACCGGACTTTTCGCCGGGAAACAGCCCATTGACGCGGTGCTGACCGTAGGCGAAGAAAGCCGTGAAATCATCCGCGGGGCAGTCGAAGCCGCAGGAGATCCCGGCCTTCGGACGGAATGTTTCGCCGCAAAAGAAGAGCTTTTCAAATGGCTGCCGGACTTCCTTCGGGACGGGGATGTGCTGCTGGTAAAAGCTTCACATTTCATGGGCTTTTCCGAAATCGTCGGGTGGCTGAAGGACCTGCCCTGACCGGACCGTACCGGCAGCCCTTTCGTCCCGGCAATCGGGATCAAAACCGAAACAATATGGATGCACGGAACAGGGATAGTATTCCTGTCCGTGTATTTTTTTACCCGAAAATCCGCTTTTTTTCACAAAATAATCACAGCCCAATCAAGGTTCGAACACAAAAAATGCGGATACTTGCTCCAGTTCAAAACACGGAAAGGGAAAGCAAAATGGGAGAAATCTTTGAACGAAAAGAACAGAAATATCTTATTACCGGAGCCCAGCGCGAGGCGCTCGAAGGCCTTCTTCCCCATTATATGAAAGAAGACGAACACGGTGAAAGCGTGATCCGGAACATTTATTTCGATACGGATACCGGCCTGCTGATCCGGAAATCTCTGGAGAAGCCGGTCTATAAGGAAAAAATCCGGATGCGCAGCTACCGCCGGGTTCCGGAAGAGGAGAAATCCTTCCTGGAGCTGAAAAAGAAATACAAAGGGATCGTCTATAAAAGGCGGATTGAAGTCGCGGAGAAGGATTTCCTGGAATACCTGGAGGGGAAGCGGCCGTTTCAGGAACAGGGACAGATTGCATCCGAAATCGATTATTTCTGCAGGTTCTACAGGACCATACGTCCCCGCATGTATCTTTGCTATGACCGGTGCGCCTGTTTCGGGAAAGAAGACAGCGGGTTCCGCATCACCTTTGACCGCAACATCTGCTGGAGAACCTGCGGCCTGTCACTGGCGGAAGAGCCGTGGGGAGAGGAACTTCTGGAGGAAGGAATGTCCCTGATGGAAATCAAGGCGGCAGGCGCCATGCCTCTGTGGCTCGTTTCCTTCCTGAACCGACAGGGGATCCGGAAGACTTCTTTTTCCAAGTACGGTACCGCTTATTCACAGTATGCTTTAATGAAAGGATCCATTCGATATGCTTAATTCCATTTTTTCCGGCCTTTTTTCCTATTCTGAAACCGCGTTTTCCGTGACCGGATTTCTCATCTGCATTATTTCCGCGCTGGCGCTTGGAGCCCTGATCGCGGTTGTACATATGAAGACCTCCCGTACCAGCGGCAGTTTTGCCGTGACACTGGCGGTCCTTCCGGCCATCGTCGCAGTAATCATCATGATGGTCAACGGAAGCATCGGTGCCGGCATTGCGGTGGCCGGATCCTTTTCCCTGGTACGCTTCCGTTCGGTGCCGGGAAGCGCAAAGGAAATCGCATCCGTCTTTCTGGCCATGGCGACCGGCCTGGCCTGCGGAATGGGTTATCCGGTTTTCGGCCTGATTTTCGCGGCGATTCTCTGCCTGATGCTGGTTTTTTATTCCCGGATCCGTTTCGGGGAAAGCAAGGGAAACGACCGGCTTCGGAGCCTTACGATCATGATGCCGGAAGACCTGAATTATACCCATGTTTTTGACGATGTTTTCGAACGGTTTACCACGGAACATAAACTGGAGAAGATCAAAACCACCAGCCTCGGCAGCCTCAATAAGATCACGTATCAGATACGCCTTCGCGATCCCGGCAGCGAGAAAGCCCTGATTGATGAACTGCGGTGCCGGAACGGCAATCTGGAAATCATTCTGAGCGAACCGGCTTATTCGTCGGCGGAATTATAAACGGAGGAATAATGAAAATGAAAAAAGCGGCAGCAGTAATTGTGGCATTAATAATAAATCTGAGCCTTACAGCATGCGGAAACGGACTGGCCGACTCGGTCCTGCAGGAAGCAGAGAAGACGACCGCGGCGGTTTCGTCCGAAGCATCCGCTGCGACGGAAGAGGCAGCAGCGGAAGCAGAAAGCGTCTCCGGGGCGGAAACGGAACCTGCAGAGTCGCCGGCGGAAGAAGAGCAGGCTTCCGCGGGAATTGAAGGAAGCGTCGCGGATGTGATTGCGGCAAGGAATAAGGATAAAGAAGGAGAAAGCACCCCCGAACCGGCGCAGGATGCGGAATACGCTGCGGAAGAAACGGCTGAAAGCGCGGAAACGGTATTTGCTTCGGCAAACACGACTTCGAACGGAGCGATCGACGCGTCCGGATTGTTTACGGAACGGGATCTTGCACAGACCGCGGATCTGACCGATGCCCAGTATGTTACGGTTACCGACGGACTGGTGTATGAAATCAGCACGGAAGGCGTCTATGTCTTTACAGGGAATGCCGCCAACACGGAAATTATTGTGGATGCCGGTGATTCCGACAAAGTCCAGATTGTCCTGGACGGGGTAACCGCGGTAAACGAAAGCGTGCCTTTCCTTTATGTGAAAAATGCGGACAAGGTCTTTGTCACCACAACAGGCACGGAAAACAGCCTGTCGGTCACCGGCAGTTTTCAGGCTGACGGAGATGTCAATACCGACGCGGTTCTTTTCTCCCGGGACGACCTGGTCCTCAACGGGCAGGGAACCCTTACCGTTTCGTCAACAGACAACGGGATTTCCGGTAAAGATGATATCAAAATCACAGGGGGAACCCTGATCATCGACGCGGCCGCGGACGGGATCGAGGCCAATGAGATGATCGCCGTCGCAGACGGAAGAATTGAAATCTCGGCGGCAAAGGATGCCCTTCACGCGGAAAATGACGAGGATAATACGACGGGGAATATCTATATCTGCGGCGGTTCGCTGGAGCTGAGTGCCGGGGACGACGGAATTCAGGGGACGACCATTACGCAGATTGACGGAGGCAGCTTCCGGATCAGCGCCGCGGAGGCGGTTGAAGGAACCTGGGTTCAGATCAACGGCGGAACGTTTACCATTACAGCCAGTGATGACGGGATCAATGCTTCCGCGAAGTCCGGGGCGTATTCACCGGTGGTTGAGATTAACGGCGGAGAAATAACCATCTCCATGGGAGCCGGGGATACGGATGCGGTCGATTCCAACGGAGACCTGTATATTAACGGCGGAACGCTGGATATTACGGCACAGTCACCCTTTGATTACGACGGGAATGCGGAGCATAACGGCGGCACCATTATTGTGAACGGGGAAGAATCCACGATCACCAATCAGATGATGGGCCCGGGAGGCGGGTTCAGAGGTCCGGGCGGCGGATTCGGCAGCGGTCAGGACTTTGGCGGCGGCTCCGGAAGTGATACAGGCTTTGGAGACAGTACCGGGGGCTTCGGCGGTCCCGGAGGAGACACCGGCTTTGGCGGCAGAGGCTTCTGAGATAAAAAACTTGCATAATTCCGGCAGGTGATATATAATCTGAAGCTGTAAAAAGAATTTACCCTTCAAAATTTTTTTTACATAATAACCCCTTATTTATTTTATACTCCCCTTTGAAACGTCCGTGCTGCTCCCCAGCCGGGCGTTTCTCTTTGTCCGGAAGACCGGGTTTCCGGGAACGTTATTCCGGAAAGAGAACGCGGCTTCGGAATCCTTCAGGCAAGAATCAGGTTGTGCAGGAGTGTCAGAAGAAGGCCGATTACCGCAGTAACAGCAAGCATGAGAAAGATGATCAGATACCATTTTCCATGGGCGTTGAACATATAGATATCCGGCCAGCGTTTCTGCTGAGGGCATAAAACCACTTTCCAGAGGTACCAGAGACCGTAAACAAATACAGGAAGCAGGGAAAGAAGAAACCAGCCGGTCGGGATGGAATGCGGTCCCTCAAAGAAGATAAAAGAAAACAGGGCCAGAAGCGGGGTGACCACATGCATGTAAAAATTGGCGCCCCGGAACAGGTCCGTCATGCCGAAGCGCGGCAGAAGATAACAGACCACCGTGAAAAAGGTCAGCATCAGCGAAACAGTGGCCGTCATTTTCAGAAGGATCAGACCGAAAGGAACGGCGTCCGTCCCGCCGGTCAAAACGGAAATATCCGCTATGACGAGAGCGATGGAAGCAACCGTCCCGAAGATGTTCGAATCGACGGTGAAAAAACGGACGGCGAGACGAAGCTGGTGACGGGCCGTATCTTTGTCCGAAAAGTACGGCCGGAAGAAAACGATGCACGCAATAACAAAAAAGACAACCAGTGCGATGTTGAAGATCAGTGACGCGGTAATCATGCGGACTCTCCATTCCTTTCCCTTTGTAATAAATCTAAACGGCGCCGGAAGCCCTGTCAAGAAAGGGATTCCCGTATTGAATAAACGGGGGTCTTATTTTATAATTACAGGTTAGAACAGAAAAGGATTCGTGAAAGTATGCGGTTTCGAACAAGAGCGGCGATCTGGATCGCCAAATGCGTCAGTAAAGTGATACGGCTTTTCGGCAAGGGCAGCGGACTGACCCTGCCCGGGAGAATTGCGTCCGCGATTTCCCCGGATATTTTAAGCGAGCTGTCCGCGACGATCGGGAAGAAAGTCATTGCGGTGATGGGAACGAACGGCAAAACGACGACCAATTCGATCCTTTATCATGTACTGACCGGGGAAGGCCATACGGCGATCATCAACCGGACCGGATCGAATATGATGAACGGGATCGTTTCGGCTTTTGTTCTAGCTGCGGACCGGAAAGGCCGGCTGAACGCGGATTATGCCTGTGTTGAGGTGGATGAAAACGCCTCCCGCACGGTGCTTCCGAAACTGAAACCGGATCTGATCCTTCTGACCAATATTTCGAGAGACCAGCTGGACCGCTTCGGCGAAGTGGATCTGACCCGTGAAACCCTGAAAAAGGCTTTTTCTTCGGTTCCGGATGCGGTACTGGCCGTGAATGCCGACGACGTTATTTCCTATACTCTTGCCCGGGAATGCCCGAACCGTTATGTGACCTATGGCATCTCGGAGCAGATCTTTGCCGGCACAGCCCGCTCCGAGATCATGGAAAGCATTTTCTGCCGGGAATGCGGGGAAAAGCTGGAATATGATTTTTTCCATTACGGGCAGCTGGGCGTCTATCACTGCCCGAACTGCGGCTTTGCCCGGGAAACCCCGGCGTTCACGGCGTCGGAAATCCATCGGCAGGACGGCGGCTATGCCCTGAAAATCGGTGAAAAACCGGTCCATCTCGCGACGGAAAGCACTTATCATATTTATAACGTCCTTGCGGTCTGGACCATCCTTCAGACACTGAACATTCCGGCAGAGGGTTTCGCCGAATTGGCCGGTACCTTTGAATTTGCCAACGGAAGGGAAGAAGCGTTCCGGATCGGCGGAACAAAGGTCCAGCTGAATCTGGCGAAAAATCCCATCGGATTCCAGCAGAAAGTATCCCTGGTCCTGCAGGATAAGGAACCGAAAGATATTATTATCCTGATCAACGACGGCTTCCAGGACGGCAGGGATATTTCCTGGCTTTGGGACGTGGACTTCCAGTATCTGGCGGATGCGAACGCTTCCCGTATTTTTGTTACCGGGACAAGGCGTTATGACATGGCGCTCCGCCTGAAATATGAGAGCATCCCTTGTGAGGTTGTCCCGGATATGAAAGAAGCCGTGACCTGCCTCTGCGCGGAAGGAACCGGAAACCTGCATATCATCGTCAATTACACCGCATTGTATTCCACCAATGCCATGCTGCGTTCCATGCAGGACAACGGCATCGAAAAAACCGGGGATGCCCACCCTGAGCCGGTAAGGATTCCTGAGGCCGGGATGCAGCAGGAAGGAAAAACGCTGACCATCGGCCACCTCTATCCGGATCTCCTGAATCTGTATGGGGACCGCGG
>CADBNG010000029.1 GCA_902795985.1 uncultured Lachnospiraceae bacterium | reverse complement strand
GCTCCCGGCGCCGACTGGGCGATCGCCGTCATATCGAGCACTTCCTGATCGTTCAGCCACCTGTATTCCTGGGCATAGCGCTTGCGCATCATGCTGATGATGACGAAACCGCCGCCGAAGGTAAAGGCGGAGATCTCAAGCATGGAGAGAAAGAGCTTCAGATAGGGATGTTTCTCAGCGGCGAAAGCCTCGTTTTTCATATAATTAATTATAGAGACATTGATCCGAAACGGAGAAGATTCATTTATGAACAGAAGATATCAGCCTGACACGCCGGAGAACCGGGAGTACCTGGAAGAACTGCGGAACGAACTGCTGAGATTCGGCAGATCCTTTCCTTCGCCTTCCGGAGCTTCCTACTACCTCGGAAGCGACGGGAGCCCGTTAAAAGACCGCGATCTTGAGACCTGGATCACCTGCCGGATGGCGCATGTCTATTCCCTGGGCTGCCTGCTGGGGTTTCCGGGAAGCGGGGAGCTGGTCGATCAGGCGCTGAAAGGTCTGAAGACCGTTCTTCATGATGAACAGAACGGCGGATGGTATCCGGCTGTGGACCGCGGTCTGAATCCGAAAGCGGACAAGCAGTGCTATGCCCATGCCTTCGTGATCCTGGCTGCTTCCAGCGCGCTGGCAGCCGGCCGTCAAGGAGCAGCGGAACTTCTGAAAGAAAGCACGGAACTGTTCCTGAAATACTTCTGGGATGAAGAGAAAGGCCTGACGAAAGATACCTGGAACACGGAGTTCACGGTCTGCGATCCTTACCGCGGGCTGAATGCCAATATGCATACGGTCGAAGCGTTTCTTGCGGTCGCGGATGTGACCGGGGAAGAAGTCTGGCGGCAGCGCGCCGGAAGGATCATTCAGCGGGTGCTGAAATGGGCGGAGGAGAATGACTGGCGGATCCCGGAGCATTTTGACGAAAACTGGAAGCCGCTCTACGAATACAACAGTGATAAGAAGGACGATCCCTTTAAGCCTTACGGGGCGACCCCGGGACACGGGATCGAATGGGCAAGGCTGGTCACCCAGTGGGCCCTGGCGGCCTGTCCGCGGGAAAAAGAAAACATCCGCGGCTATATCGAGAAGGCGGAATCGCTGTTCAACAGAGCGGTCGCGGACGGCTGGAACGCCGACGGGGAGCGCGGCATCGTCTATACGACAGACTGGAGCGGAGTTCCGGTGGTGCGTGACCGGATGCACTGGACACTGGCGGAAGCGGTCAATACCTCCGCGGTCCTGTATCACGTCACCGGGAAAGAAGCATACGCGGAAAAGTACGGGCAGTTCCTGACATATCTGCAGGACTGCGTCCGTGATCCGGTGAACGGCTCCTGGTACCATCAGCTGGATGAACACAACCGGCTGAAAGAAACGGTCTGGCCGGGAAAGAGCGATCTGTATCATGCCCTGCAGGCAACGCTGATCCCGCTGCTCGATCCGGCGGTATCCGTCGTGCCGGCACTGCAGAGAAAACTGGTTTGGGAGGTCGAAAATGGAGAAAAAGTATGATGTCGTCGCTTTGGGCGAACTTCTGATCGATATGATCGGGACCGGAGAATCCGGATACGGAAACCCGGTCTTTGAGGCGAATCCCGGCGGAGCACCCTGCAATGTGCTGGCGATGCTGCAGAAGCTCGGCCGGAAGACCGCATTCATCGGCAAAGTCGGCAGGGACATGTTCGGAAGAAGGCTGCGCAGCGAGATCGTTTCCTGCGGGATCGATGACAAAGGCCTCTTGGAAGACGAGACCGTCCCGACGACCCTTGCCTTCGTGCATAAACTTGAAAACGGGGACCGCGATTTTTCCTTTTACCGCAGTCCCGGCGCCGATGTGATGCTGAAGGAGGAGGAAGTCGATCTTTCACTGATCCGCAGCAGCAGGATCTTTCATTTCGGTTCTTTATCTCTGACTGACGAACCTTCCCGTTCAGCGACCAGGAGAGCCATTGAAGAGGCGGAAAAAGCCGGGACCCTCCGTTCCTATGACCCGAATCTGCGCATGCCTCTCTGGCATAGCGAAGAAGAGTCGAAAGAACAGATCCTCTGGGGAATGAAACACTGTGATATCCTGAAGATCGCCGATAACGAGATCCTCTGGCTGACAGGCGGGAAGGAATACGATGACGCCATCCGTAACCTCCAGAAGGAGTATGCGATCCCGCTGATCGCCCTGACGCTGGGAGCGGAAGGCAGCCGGATCTATTACAGGAATGAAAGGATCTGTATCCCTGCTTTTCCGCAGAAGACCGTCGATACCACCGGTGCCGGGGACACCTATTGCGGCTGCCTCCTAAACGGGATCCTGGAACACGGGCTGAACGAACTGGATGAAGAGACGATCCGCAGTTTCGGCATGTTTGCCAGTGCCGCGGCAGCGATCGTGACAACACGAAAAGGCGCATTGAAATCCATGCCGGACATGGATAGTATAAGAATTCTGGTAAATAAGTCCCGTGATTGAGGCGGCAGGCAGTACCTGAATATACAGCCTGCTTGTTCATTGCTGATTTGCTTGTGTATACTTATGTGTATTAGGAGGCTCAATGTGCATAAAGATCTTTTTGAAGAATACAATAAAGTAACTGAACCTGAAAAATACTATAAAAAGTATGCTTGGAAAACTGCCATAGGATTACAACAAGTCGATGGACTGGAAACTTCACAGTATCTTTTAGAAACTGCACAGCAGAACATCGAGGGACGTATTTCTTTTGCAGAAACAAAAGAGCGCATTGAATCTTATTATCAAGCCAAAAGTGAAAGAATTGAAATCAGAACGAAGGAAGCTGATGTTGTATCGGCTAGAATCGCGGAAATACTATCAGAAGAATCATTCTCATTCTCACCGGAACAGTTCCTGGCAATACACAGGAGACTTTTTACCGGCATTTATAAACACGCGGGAAGAATGCGGGATTACGATATCACAAAAGATGAGTGGGTGCTTAATGGGGATACGGTTACCTACGGGAGCGCTTATTCGTTGAAAGAAATGCTGGATTATGATTTCAAACAAGAAAAGTCCTTTTCCTATAAAGGATTGCCAAATGATGATATCATCTCTCATTTGGCAAGGTTTACTGCAAATCTGTGGCAGATCCATCCGTTTGGGGAAGGCAACACAAGGACAACTGCTGTATTCTTGATCAAGTATCTTTCTACTCTCGGATATGATGTGACAAACGACATTTTCGCTGAGAATTCCTGGTATTTCAGAAATGCGCTTGTTCGTGCTAATTATACTAATATCCGAAAAGAAATCTACGAAACGACCGAATTCCTGGAGGCTTTTCTTCGGAATCTGTTGTTTAGCGAAAACAATAAGTTAAAGAATCGGGAACTCAGGATTCCCGAACGAGATAAAACAAACAACCTGGAGCGATGAATATATCGCTTTTCCTTTCCTCTGTCTTACCGGTTGTATCAGATGTTTGTCCTGAATCAAACAATAATTTCAAAGTCGTTTTTCAAGATTTACCCCGTTTCCCCGTTGACGCAGACGGGCATGCAAAATTATAATTTTTAAGGAAGTTTTATGGGCAGTCCGGAACACTATGTTGAAGTTCCTGAATGTACCGAGACATGAGTGGC
>CADBNG010000028.1 GCA_902795985.1 uncultured Lachnospiraceae bacterium | reverse complement strand
TACCAGGTCATATCTTCTTTCCGAAATGTTTTTTCAGCCATTTTCCTGTCGGTCTTTCGGAAACAGGAGTCTCTCCCACTTCCATGCGTTACGCTGTATCGTCATTTCCCGGGCCCGTTTTTTTGCGGCCGTCCTGCATTTTCCCATCCGCTCCGGATCCCGGAGCATCCATGCCAATGCCTCTCCCATCGTCCGTTCCTCCGGCGTCAGCGGCGCAGCGGCATCATAACGGAATCCGTCACAGACCGGAACCAGCAGGCCGCAGTCCACTTCTTCCATGCCGGAAGTCCGGTGGATATACCATTTCCCGCCGCTGTCCAGAATCTCCCTGGCCCCGGTCCGGTGATCCGTGCTGACGACCGGTAATCCGCAGGCCAGAAACTCCGGAAGAACATTGGAAAAGCCTTCGTACATCGAGGGCATGACCGCCAGGGTGCAGCGGGAGAAAATCCGGTACGGATTGCCGCAGAACCCGCAGAAAGCCACGGAATCCTCCATTTTCAGGTCCCGGACAAGTTTCTGAAGATAGTCTTTTTCCTCCCCGGTGCCCAGAATCAGCAGCCGGAACGGGATCCCCTGTTCTTTCAGGACCGCAAGAGACCGGATCAGGTGCCACTGTCCTTTTTGATGGGTCAGCCTTCCCGCGCAGACCAGAATGTTTTCCCCCGCTGTCCATTGTTCTTCCTCCGGAAGAAGCGGCTCCTTCGCCTGCGAAAGAATATTGTCCAGATCCAGGCCGTTCTGAACCGCGGCCAGCTTCTGTTTCGGGACCCCTGCCATCTGATGCAGTTCCAGGCAGATTTCCTTTGAAACCCCCACCACAACATCCGCCTTCGGATACAGCCGTTTCATGGCCGGAAGGCCGATCCACCGGTATTTCGGTTTATGTTCCACCATAGCCTTAAGGGAACAGCGAACGGACGTAATCGTGCGGCAGCGGTTCCCGCTGAGGACATTGGCCAGGTTCGCGTTGTCGCTGACAGACATCACGGCATCGAATTCGCCGGATTCCTTCAGTTTTTTCAGCACCCGGACTCTTTTGATCAATGCCCGCATCTGATAGCGGAGGTCTTCTTTATCTTTCTGCGGCAGCATGCCCAGCGTCCGGATCGTTCCCCGGATCGGATAAGCCGGCTTCGCGTCGTCGTTCAGCAGAAAAACCGTCTCGCAGTCCTCCGGCAGAAAACGGGAAAGATTGGCCGCCGCCCGTTCCGCGCCGCCCCCTTCCAGGGAGTTCATTACAATCAGAAGCCTTCTCATCTCATTTCTTCCGGCTTGCCGCCGCCTTTTTCAGCAGCTGCTCGTACTGGAGCAGCGTGGTTTCCGCATTGTATTGTTCCAGATCATAAACCGCCGGCTGCAGTGCCCCGCTCAGGACGGCACGAAGCTTTTCCGCCAGTTCCTCCGGAGAATCCGGCGCGAAATATTCCGCCTGATCCCGCATCATTTCCCGATGTCCTTCGATGTCGGACAGCAGCAGACGGCAGCCGGCACAGGCTGCTTCCAGCACCATGACCGGACAGTTTTCAACCCGGCTGGCGCTGATATAAACGGCGGCTTCCTTCATCAGGGCCGTATATTCTTCCGTGTCGCTTCCAACCCAGCCGTGGAACCGGATCCGGCCGCCGTCCGGAAAGGTTTTCGCCAGGGCTTCCAGACGGACTTTTTCCGGTCCGTCCCCCAGCACGTCCGCCTCCCATCCGTCCAGGGAAACCATGCCGAGAGCCTGCAGGACTGTTTCCACGTTTTTGATCTTCTGCAGGCGGCCGCCGATCAGGATCTTTTTCTTCTTTTTCGGCGGCGTTTTTCCGTACGGAAGGTCAATGCCGTTGCGGATCAGGACGAACCGTCCTTTTTTCTGCGTTTCCCGCATCAGATCCATCAGGGCTTTGGACGGAACCGCCGCCGCATACGCGTTCCGGATGATTTTGCCCGTCATCGGCCGGATCATGTGATGCACGGTTTTCAGGCCGGGCTTTATGTTATAGCCTTCCACGTCGCTTCCATGGGCGGTCAGGATATAGGGCAGGCCCGATCTCTTCCATAAAGGATAGGCCGCCAGTCCGGAAGGCAGAATAAAATGGACGTGGCAGACGTCAAACTTCTTCAGGTCCAGCTCTTTTCGGATCACCCGTCCCGCAGACACCGCATAGCTCATGGTCTCCGGCATGCTGCAGGATTTCCGGTGTTTCCGGATACAGGGAATCCGGCGGATCCGCACGCCGCCGACCGTCTCCTCTTCCGGAAGCCCGGGGTAGGCCATCGTAACAACGGTCAGGGAATGGCCTCTTTTTGCCAGCCCTTCCGCCAGTTCCTTGCAGACAGCCCCTCCGCCGCTGCCCAGCGGGGGATATTCATAATTCAATACCAGTATATTCACCGTGTCGTTCCTTCCGTCTGCCGGTTATCTTTCTTCATTACTTCCTGCAACTGCCGGGAACCCCGGATACGCCGGATTCCCCGCAGACCATGGATCATTCTTTCCGGACCGTATTTGCTTTCGCCATGAGCCCGTGCCCGGTGGCGCACCGGGCATTCCCCGATTTTCCATCCCCGGTGTTTTGCCAGCGCGGGAATGAACCGGTGATCTCCGTCTTTTAATACCAGCGACTGAATGCACTCCGCACGGAACACCTTCAGCGTGCAGCCGCTGTCATGAACTCCGTCATGCAGGAAAGCCTGTCTTAAAGCCCACGCTCCCCAGGACGCCATCCGCTTCCCGAAGGGATCCCTCCGGTTCTTCCGCCATCCGCAGGTCATGTCCAGATCATTGTCGAGAAGATATTTCAGCAGCACCGGAATGTCGGCCGGGACATTCTGCCCGTCCGCGTCCAGCGCGGCTATAAAATCCCCTTTTGCCTCATGAAAGCCCCGGTTCATGGCGGCGGACTGCCCGGAATGCTTTCCCATGCGGATCAGGCGCATGGGGTGAAGCCCTTCCGCGATCCGGTCGGATCCGTCCGTGGACCCGTCATCCACAAACAGGATTTCTCCGTCAAACGGAATACCGTAAAACCCTTTTTCGAGCACGGCAGTGATCTCTTTATGGAGGGCTTCCAGGGATTCCGCTTCGTTGTAAACAGGAGCTACCACCGAAAGCCGTATGGGTTTCTTTTCTGCTTTCATTTTTGTTTTATTATCCTTCACTGCCCTTCCGGCAGATGTAAATATCCGACGTGTGGGTGGAACCCAGCAGCTTTAATTCATATCCTGCCTTCAGAAGATTTTTCACATATTTATCCGGCTTTTTGCCGGTCAGGATCCAGACCAGCATTTCATCCGGACATTCCTCGGGATTGATTTTATGCTGATCTGCTGTAACCGGAAGAATTTTCGCGTCTTCCGGCATCAGATTGATGCATTCATACAATTCATGGCGGGATTCATCCTTGTACTGGATCAGAACCGCGTTCTTATCTCCCCGGCCCTGCAGTTCCGCCAGAATACCCGCGTCTTCGGTATACAGATGCAGGATATGCCCGGAATGGACCGTCCAGACCGATCCGATCACCGTCAGGGCAGTAAGGGCCGCCAGAAACGGCCGCAGATCGGATATGGGCTGCAGCAGCCGGTCAAATACGGTCCAGGTTACGATCAGCAGCAGACAGAAACCGATTTCCTGATACCGCGTCGCGATCAAGCCGGCCAGACCTGTACAGATGACGTAAGCCGCAGCCGTAACCGCAATCACAATGACGAAACCGTTGGTTTCGCTTCCGTAAGAAACCGCTTCCTCCGGCCTTTTCTTTTTCAGCATTCTTCCATAAACCAGCAGAAAAACGGCCAGCGCAAGGATCAGGAAGGTCACAACAGGCGCCCCGAACAGATACATGTGAATCCGTTTGCCGATTTCCAGATAATTATTTCCTGCCATTTCCGGGGTGAATGCCTCAATATTACGGGCAATCCGCCCTTCGGCTCCGCCCCCCTGCGCATATTCTCCGATATGAAGAAGCACATCAATGAACCGCGTATACCGGAGGACATAAGCCAGGGAAAGACAGAAAACCAGTCCCAGATGGAAAACTGCCTTGATCCATTGTCTTCGAATCAGCAGGGCAGCTGAGAAGAAAACGATCAGCGCCCCGCCGAAAAGAAAAATCAGTTCGGAATCCTTCAGGGCAAGATACAGGAGAAAATCGGAAGCCAGAATCGCCGGCAGCCATTTTTTCCAGCTTTTTTCCGTCCAGATCCGGCAGTACAGCAGCAGGATCAGCAGAACGAGGAATTCGATCCACAGATAAAACCGGATGAACATCGTCATACTCATGGTCATCCCCGTAAACCCGTTCATGAAGACCGCCAGAAGGCGGATTTCCGGGCGGACGTCCAGGCGTGCGAGCAAATGAAACAGCAGCAGCTGAATCAGAACCAGAAGGACGATATTCAGCCCGATTCCGCCGGTTTTCCGGACTTCTCCCGGGGTAAAGACCGATTCCACCACATTCAGAATACCCATGAACGGGCGTTTTGTCAGAAGCCGTTTCACAATCTCCGGAAAAGGACGGGACAAAAGAGACGTCGAGGAGTCCACAACCAGCAGTTCCTTCAGCTGCGCGTTGGGTGTCCATTCTTCCGGAGTCCAGCGTTCGCTTTCGTTGATATACCGGCGTACAAGCTCATTGTAGGAATGAGCGGAGTCCATCGCGTACAGCTCGTCAACCATATAATTGGTTTTGACGTTGCACAAATGAACGGCCCACAGAACCTGCGCCGCCAGGATCGCCGCGAAAACGATCCAGAGAACATGTCGTTTGTTAAACGGTCCTTCCTTGCTCATTCCGGACTGGTTCCCTCTCCCTCCTTTCATGCGGTTCCTGTCTTATCCGGTGTCTGATTTCCGATTGACACTTTAAATTTTATTGTATCTTTTTTAAATATGTTCCGCAAGGACGAAACCGCCTTATGATTCTGCTGATCAACATCCTCTGCCGCCCGGTCTGCCTGAATCACCGGTTTTTACAGCACAGCCAGATAAGGGAATACTCCGTTTGTCCCAGTTCACGCAGAACATAGCCCTGTGACGTCAGATCTCCAAGGTATTCCTCCGGATCCACATAATGGCAGCTCCAGACCAGAAGCTCCTCCGGACATTCCTCTGCCGGAATATTCCGGGCCTCCTTCGAAACGGCATAAACCCTGGACTCTTCGGCGCAGAAGGCAACGCATTCATAAACCGGGAAATTCTGACCCTCACTGACAACGACCGAATCCCGATCCCGGTATTCCTTCAGTGTCCGGTACAGTTCCCTGTTTGTCGGGCGGAGATTGCTGATATGTCCCGCGGCAGCCGTATAGATCAGGGTAAACACGGTAACCGCGCAAAGAAGCACCGTCATCTTTTTCCGGATGGCTGTCCCGGCAAGAAGACGGTCCAGAAGGCTCCAGAGAAGGATCACGCACAGCACGGCCGGAATCGACATGTATCTCATGGCATACAGGCCGGTCTGGGCAATTCCCAGTATATAAAGTACTGTCACACCGAACAGGGTCCATCCGAACAGGAACCGGTCCGGCATAGGATCTGCTTTTTCCAGCCGCCCCTGCTTCTTCTGCTTCCGGCGGTACAGGAAAAGAAAAACAATCAGTCCCGCGAACACCGCTGTAAGCGGTATACAGCCGAACAGGAACCAGTTCAGCCGTCCTCCGGCTGAGATCAGGTTATGGAGGAAAGCCGACGGCGACATGTTCAGGAAAGACCGGGCGATCTCATCTTCCATTCCGCCCGTATCCAAATAGCGGGAAGGATTCATCAGTACGTCAAAATACCAGGTGTTCCTCAGAAGATAAAATCCTCCGGCGCCCACCGAAATGCCCAGATGGCACAGAAGCTTCACGATACGGCGTTCCAGAAGCAGTTCAACGGCAAACAGGAGTCCGAGTGTGATCCAGAAAATAAAGACCAGCTCGGAATCCTTCAGCGCAAGGTATAAAAGGACGTCGGCCGCCAGCATGGCAGCCAGCCATTTTATGGGATGCTGTTCCTCCCGGATCTGAAGATAAAGATAAAGGACCAGCAGGACCAGGAGATCGACCCAGAGATAAAAACGGACGAACACCGTCATGCTCAGCGTCATTCCGCAGAAGCCGTTCATCAGCAGGCCCAGACCGGTCATTTCCGGGCTGAGCTTCATTTTCCTGAACAGGAGATACAGTACGATCTGGATCAGGAGAAGGATGATAAGATTCAGTCCGATTCCGGGAAAGATGCTCATTTTTCCCGGTGAAAAAACGGAATTCACCAGATTCAGCATCCCGAAGTAATTCCGCCCGGTCAGCAGCTTCTTCGCCGCTTTCCCGAAAGGCAGACTAAGAAGGCTGTCTTCCTTTCCGACGGAAAGAAGCCTTTTAAGCTGACCGTTGTTCATCCAGCTTCCGGTCTGCCAGGCTTCGTTATTATTCAGGTAGTATCGATCATGCTGGATGTAGGAATGCGCTGTGTCCAGGGAATACAGCTCGTCGATATGACAGCTCTGTTTTGTCAAAGACAGAAGAAACGCAAAAAGAACCGGCAGAACAATCAGGGCAGCCAAAAGGAAACGTGACGCGTTTTTTCTGAAAAACTGCCCGGTTTCTCTCATGCCTGATTCTCCCAGTGCCCGGAAAGGTCCTTTCTGCTCAAGTCTGTAGCGGTCTGTATGGAATAAGATCCGTTAAAAAACGGCAAGAAGGCCGGAAAGTCCTTCCCGGTCGTAAATATCCCGGTAATAGGTCACTTCTTCTCCGATGAGCCCGTCGATCACGCTCATGCCGAGCAGCTCCACCGGGGCCTTGTCATCCGTCAGGATCCGGGTGCCCGGATGGTATTCTTCGATCTGGCCGTAGATAAACCGCATCCACTCCAGAAGCGTCCGGTCCCGTCCGCTTTCCACGCGGTTTTCCAGAAGGTCCATGTTCACAAGTCCGCGGTTCAGCGCGTTCGGATCGGCTGCGGCGAACAGTTCCCGGTTGGTATTGCCGGAAACATCCACAGTATAGACATAGGGAAAGACGGAGGAAACCGTATCGGACAGGTATTCGTTGATGCTCCCCTCGCCGGTGCCCTTCATATTCATATTAATGACCATGACGCCGTCTTCCTTCAGATGGGAGCGCACCAGGGAAAAGAATTCCACGGAAGACATCTGAAACGGAATTGTAATGTCCTGGTACGCGTCGACCATGATCACGTCATAGGTCTCTTCCGCGGCGTTTAAGTAAGCGCGTCCGTCGTAGGTGACGACATCCGTTTCCCTCGGAAGTTCGAAATACTCAAAGGCCAGGTCCGTGATCTTATCGTCAATTTCCACCCCTTTGAACCGGGTGTTGTCAAAAAAGCGCTGGCACTGGGTCGCGTAGGTCCCGCTGCCCATGCCAAGCACCAGCACGTCCAGCCGGTCCTTTTCATAGACACCGCTCATGAACGGCGCGGCCATGGCATAATCGTAATACATCCCGGTCAGGCGGGAATCATCCTTGACCAGGATGGACTGGACCCCGAACATGACGTTGGTGGAAAGGGTTACGTCCGCATCCGTGTCCTTGACCTGAAGGTAATTGTAAACGGACTCGCCTTCGTAAACCACGTTGCTTTCCCAGAACGCCAGCCGACCGCCGCCGAAGATACAGCAGACCGCGAACAGGATGATGCTGACGACGCATTTTTTATAACCGGTCCGGCAGCTGAAGAAATAGATCAGGGCCAGGACCAGAAGAACGCCGGAAAACAGCAGGAAGGAAACGGCGGTTCCCACCGCGGGAATTGTCACAAAGGTAGGCAGGAACGTACCGATGATGCTGCCGATGGTATTGAACGCGCCCAGCGTGCCGACCACTTTTCCGCTTTCATCCACGCTCTGCACGGTATAGCGCGCCAGCGAAGGCGTGACCGTCCCCAGAAGGAACAGCGGGAATACGAACAGGATCATGCAGGCTGCGAAAGCTGCCCAGATCAGGAAATTCGTGTTGACGGAAAAAATGACGACGGCGGAGATTCCGAGGATGATGTACTTCCCCAGAACCGGGATCGCCGCGATCCAGACCGCCGCGATGAGCATCCGCCGATACAGCCGGTCGGGATTCGGGTCCCTGTCCGCGCTGCGGCCTCCGTAAATATTGCCCAGAGCCATCGCGATCATGATCGTCCCTATAATGATGGTCCAGACAATCTGGGATGAACTGAAAAAAGGAGCCAGCAACCGGCTGGCTCCCAGTTCCACCGCCATGACTGCCATCCCCGAGAAGAATTCGGTGAAATATAAATAAAGTTTATTGCTTAATATCTTCTTTTCCAATGATTGTTCCATAAGACAAATCAGGACAGCTGCCCGCTCCGGCTCCGTTTCCGGGCGCCGGCGCGGCGGCAGGTATCCTGATTGTTCAGTCCGCCTTTCAGACTATGAAATCCTTTTCGTAAAGCACCATCTTTTTGTTCCGCGAGCCCTTGCGACCCTTCCGGCCGGTCCGGCGGGCATGGGAAATCGCGCTGTCCACCATCTCCTTGACGGTCATAATGCTGACCGGCTGCTCTTCCGTCTGATTGTTGCTGATCAGAGTGTAGAGGGCCAGAATTCCCATTTCATCCAGTTCGCAGTTGTTTTCGGCGCAATAGGTCCGGGCAAAAGTGACCAGTTCGTCGTTCGTAAAGGCCGGAATGGAGATTCGTCCGGTAAATTTCTCCGCAAAAGCAGGGTATTTGCGGAACAGGGCGCGGATCGCGTTCTTTTCATCTTCCAGGATCACGATCATGCAGTCCGTCCGGAATTCCATGGCGCTGTTCAGCTTGGCTACCGTTTCCGCGTGCATATCGCCGGCATGCTCAATGGCCAGGAAACCGCCGGACATTTCGGCAACCAGCGCGGCCGGATCCAGCTCGTTCATCCGTTCCCCGGTAAGCCGCGCGATTTTGGCCGCCTCCAGCTGCATATCCTTGCACATCATTACGATCAGGCCGTAGGTCAGCCGGGTCTTGCCCATGCCGGAAGCGCCCATTACCGCGATATTGCCTCTTGCGGAGGTATGCTCACCGGCATACATGTAAACGTTGGTCACCGCTTCCAGAATCTGGGAATCCATGCCCGGGATTCTTGAAAAATACGTAAAGACCTGACGCTGTTCATCGCTCATGCGGGTGGGAGCGGCATTGGCCAGGATCCGGATCCGGCGCTCTTCCGGCGTTTCGTTGCGCAGGATTTCCTCCACGGAAATCGGAATGGTATTCTGCCCGACTTTTCCAAGGGGGATCGTATGGCTCTTCTTCTCTTCTTCCGTTTCCTCCGGATCGGGAATTTCCCAGTCGGCCGGGAAGGTCGGATCCGGAAGATCCTTCTTCGGAAGTCCGTCCTCAGCAGCGGCTGCGGCCGTAAAGGCGGCGGCAACAGCGGCGGCTTCTCCGGCTGCTTTCACGGCAGGTTCCGCGGTGTCTGCCTTCTCTGCTTCCGGAACAACGGTTTCTTTTTCGGCCGCTTCCGGGATCCCGGCAGCCGGTTCTTTTTCCGCCGCTTCGACAATCTCTTCGGCGGGTTTTTCTGCCTCAGGCGGCAGAGTTTCCGGCGCTTTCTTCTCTTCCGCTTCGGCTTCAGCTTTTTCGATCACCTCTGCGGGATCCTCGATAACCGGAAGGTCTTCTTCGCCGTCCAGGCGGATCTCCTTCGTTGCCGCCTCTTCAATGGGAAGGGTGGGTCCGGGTTCGGGCGCCGGTTCTGCTGCGGCTTCCTGCTCCGCCTCTTTCTCCTTCGCGTCCGCGTTCAGTTTCTCCACGCTTTCCGCCAGTTCGCTTTTCAGGTCCGGCGTTCCTCCCATGAACATCGGGGAGGTAATGGAAAGCTGGTCGATTTCATCGTCCCGGAGGCCGATCACATCGGTTTTATCATAGCGGACTTCCTTCGTCAGCTTCGCCCCGGCGGCTTCCATGCGTTCCATCACGCCGGCCGGCTCGCTCTCACGGTATTCCGGGGGCACTTCAATCGTTGCGGTATTGGCCACCGGCGCCGCGGACGGCGCTCCCTTTGCCAGGATGCCGGCGGCAAAATCGATGTCACCGGTATAAAGGCGCGGGTCGGAATCCCTCTGTTCCTTATTGAAATATTCCTGCTGGGAAGGAGTCAGCGGTGTGTAGCGCTGCTTGAGCTCCATGGCCTTCAGGACATATTTTCCTTCGGAAAACCAGAGGATCATATCGTCGCAGACTTCCACGCATTTTTCCTTATTGCCCGCCTTGCTGTACAGCACGGCCAGCTCATAGGACCATTTTTCGGTATACTCGTACTCCTTGTATTTTTCAAGAAGGGCGATCTGGTCGTCCAGAGGGATATTCTCCGCCTTGCCGATTTCGTACTGCAGCAGGAAACGTCCGCTGTCGTTTCCGGCAACCGTCTCATACTGACGGTAATACTCCTTCGCTTCGGCAGTCTGACCCAGTTTGAGGCAGGTTTCCGTCAGACGGTAAAGGATGCCCTTGCCGACGCTGGCCCGGCTTTTCGCAATGAGCAGGACTTTTTTGCAGTCCTCATAATCCCGGTTCGCCTCGTAGACGTCCGAGATCATGTTCAGCGTACGCAGGCTCTTGACCCGCCGCCAGTCGACTTTTTTGGCCAGTGGATAGGCTCTCTGATAATCTTTTTTTGCGACACAGCTCTGGATCTGGTCCAGAATGTCCTGATATTCCGCTCTGTCCAATGCTTCACCTCATAAAAATCCGGTTTATCCGATGGTTCTTCTGCTTGATGGCGGAGGGCAGCCGCCCTCCCTTCCTTAAACAATAATCCAAGGATCTTTTTATGTCAATTTTTCCAGCTTCCAGATCTCGTCCACATACTCCTGGATCGTACGGTCCGCGCTGAACTTTCCGGAACAGGCCACGTTCATCATCGCGGATTCGGCCCAGGCGGAAGCATCCCGGTATTTTTCGTGCAGACGGGCTCTCGCATCCATGAAGGAGCGGAAATCCGCCAGGATAAAATAGGTGTCGGGATCGCCTCCGAAAAGGAGCGAATCGTAGATTCCGCGGAAGGTATCCGGATCTCCATTGGAAAACGTTCCGTCGATCAGCGTGGTCAGGACGCTTTTCAGTTCCTCGTCGGATTCCAGGAAACTCCAGGGATTGTAATTCCGGTTTTTCTCATAAGCCATGACCTCTTCCGCGCGGAGGCCGAAGATTTCCGCATGTTCCGGGCCGACCTCTTCGACGATCTCCACATTCGCGCCGTCCAGGGTTCCGAGGGTCAGGGCGCCGTTCATCATGAATTTCATGTTTCCGGTACCGCTGGCTTCCCGGCTGGCCGTGGAAATCTGCTCCGAGATATCCGCCGCGGCAAAGATGATCTCCGCGTTGCTGACGCGGTAATCCTCAATGAAAACCACTTTCAGCTTCCCGCCGATGGCATCGTCGTTGTTGACCACGTCCGCCACGCCGTTAATCAGGCGGATAATGCTTTTGGCCCGTTCATAGCCCGCGCTGGCCTTTGCGCCGAAGATAAAGGTGGAGGGAACAATATCTTCCCACGGCTCGTTCTTCAGTTTCCGGTAAAGGGCAATGATTCCCAGCACATTCAGCAGCTGGCGCTTATATTCATGCAGGCGCTTGACCTGGACGTCAAAAACGGAGTCCGGATTCACGGCGATGCCGTTGTGCTTCAGGATATACTCCGCCAGCCGTTCCTTGTTGGCGCGCTTGATCTGCATGAAGCGTTTCTGCTGCTCCGGGTCCCCGCAAAGGGGCATCAGTTTTTTCAGCTCGGAAAGATCGGTAATCCACCCGCTGCCGATCTGATCGGTAATCCATTCCGAAAGCAGCGGATTTCCGTGCAGCAGGAAGCGGCGCTGGGTAACCCCGTTGGTCTTATTGCTGAACTTCTGCGGCATCATCTGGTAAAAATCGGCCAGTTCCCGGTCTTTTAAAATCTGTGTATGCAGCCGCGCCACTCCGTTGACGGAAAAGCCCCCGACGATGGCCATATTGGCCATGCGGACCTGTCCGCTGTATAAAATCGCCATGGACGCCACCTTATCTTCCCGGTTCGGGAAGCGGCTGCGGATCTCGCCGACGAAACGGCGGTCGATTTCCGCCACGATCATGTAAACCCTCGGCAGCAGCCGGGAGAACAGCTCCACCGGCCATTTTTCCAGGGCTTCGGACATAATGGTGTGATTTGTGTAGGCGCAGCATTTTGTCGTGATTTCCCAGGCCTCATCCCATTCCAGGCCTTCCTCGTCCAGAAGGACGCGCATCAGCTCCGGGACCGTGATCGTCGGATGGGTATCGTTCATCTGGAAGACCGCCTTTTCCGGCAGTCCGTGAATGTCGTCATGATCCTTCTTGTACCGCTCCACTGCGGTCTGGATCGTCGCGGAGACGAAGAAATACTGCTGCTTTAACCGCAGCTCCTTTCCGGCCATATGATTGTCGTTGGGATAAAGCACATCCGTGATGTTCCGGGCCAGGTTTTCCTGCTCCACCGCCTTGTGATAATTGCCCTTGTCGAAATCGTCCAGGACAAATTCATTAATGGCTTCCGCGTCCCAGATCCGGAGGGTATCCACTATATGATTGCGGTATCCCACAACCGGAAGGTCATAAGGGACCGCCATGACGGAGGAATAATCCTTCTGGGCAAACGTATTCCGCTGGGTCGTTTCATCCCAGCCGATGTCCACCTTGCCGCCGAAACGGATCTCCCGGGCATATTCCGGCCGTTTCAGCTCAAAGGGATAGCCGCCGTCCTTCAGCCAGTTGTCGGGCACTTCCTTCTGACAGCCGTTTTCGATCTTCTGGCGGAACATGCCGTAATGATACCGGATGCCGCAGCCGTAAGCCGGGTAGCCCAGCGTCGCCAGCGAATCCAGGAAGCAGGCCGCCAGCCGTCCGAGGCCCCCGTTGCCGAGCGCGGGATCCCGTTCCTCGTTCTCAATATCGGAAATATTGATCCCCAGCTCTTCCAGCGCCTCTCCGATCTTCCCGTAAGCGCCAAGGCTCAGGAGGTTGTTGCCGAGGTAACGGCCGGTCAGGAACTCCATGGACATATAGTAAACGATTTTCGAATCGTTCTCCTTGATCCGGCGCTGTGTTTCGATCCAGTCGTCGATCACCGCTTCCTTGGTGATGGCGCAGACCGCCTGATAAATCTGATGGATGGACGCGTCTTCCAGGCTCCGCCGGAACAGGC
>CADBNG010000027.1 GCA_902795985.1 uncultured Lachnospiraceae bacterium | reverse complement strand
GTCTGCCCGGTCTCGCGAAGCGTTCCGGCGTAGCTCAGGCGGAGCACGAACGGAATGAACCCGATCAGCATGACCCTCATGTACTGTCCGGCGCTCGCCGCTGTCAGCGCCAGATCTCCTCCCCCGCTTTCCCCGGTCAGGAACAGCTGGATGAAGTAATCTCCTGCTGTCAGAAGGATAATGAAAGTGGCGACGATGATCGCGAGGGAAAATACGAACTTGGCCCGGAAGGAATACCTCATCCCTTCCATATCACCGTTCCCGTAGAACTGCGCGCCGAAAATCGCGACAGCACTAAGGCCTCCGAACACAGCCAGCTGGCAGTTGAAATAGAGCTGGTTGCTGATCGAAACCGCGCTGATCGCTTCCGTGCCGAGAGCCCCGACCATGACGTTGTCCAGAAGGTTCACGAAACTGGTGATCCCCTGCTGGATCATGATCGGAATGACAAGCGCGAAAACGTATTTATAAAACTCTTTATCTCCGATAAAACGTCTCATAAGGCTATGCTATCACATTCAGATTAAAAAGCAAATGAAACCGCCGGAAAGAAGCCGATTTCCTTTCCACCGCCCACCCGGGACGGAGAAGTGGCCCGAAAGGGGACCCGAAGGGGACATGGGGGCGAAAGGGACTGTCCCCTTCGGGACATGGGGGCGAAAGGGACTGTCCCCTTCGGGACAAATGATGACGTTCCGCCGTTTTGACATCATCGTTTTTCCATTGTATCATGGTTGTGTTATGGTACCGGAAAGAAAGGAAGTCATGAAGAGCACGAAAGAAAACTGTTTGGAGATGCTTAAGGCGTTTTTCCCTCTTCTTTTTGCGATCGGAATGACCAGCCTGCTGACGCTGTGCGTCAATCTGGTGGACAATTTCATGCTCGGGCGGTACAGCGAACAGACAATGGCCGCCGCTTCCCTGGTCAACCAGATCCAGTTTCTTCTCTTTGAAATCACCATGGGCGTCGGGACCGGTGTGACCGTGCTTGGTTCCCAGTACTGGGGAAAGCACGAAACCGAGCCCATCAAAAAGATCATGTCCATCGGGATGAAATTCGGCCTCGGCGCCGGACTGATTTTTACGGTCTTCACGGCGCTGTTCCCGACTCAGATCCTTGCCCTTTTTACGAATGATACCGGACTGATCGCTGCTGCGGCGGAATATCTGTCCATCATGTGCTGGACTTATATTATCTTCGGTATGTCCTCCGCGCTGCTGTATTCCATGCAGGCGGTCCAGAGCGCCTTTATCGGCACTGTCATGTCCGGCATGACGATCGTGATCAACGCTGTGCTCAATTACATCCTGATCTTCGGCAACTTCGGCGCGCCGGAGCTGGGGATCAAAGGGGCCGCGATCGCCACCACGGTCAGCCGCGTCGTGGAACTGATCACGATTCTGACCTACATCCTTGTAATCGACAAAAAACTCCGCACCAGGTTCCGGGAACTGCTCTCTTTTGACAGCACATTCCTCCCGGATTTCATACGGGCTGCACTCCCGGTCATGCTCAGCGGGCTTCTCTGGGGCGTCGGCCAGGCCTGCCAGACTGCGATCCTCGGTCACATCGGGCCGGAAGCCATCGCCGCGAACAGTATCGCTATTCTTTTCATGCAGCTGATCGGAGCTTTCGGCATGGCCTGCGGACGGGCGGCATCCGTTACGATGGGCAAAACCGTCGGCGGCAACGATCTCCATCTGGTAAAACCGTTCACGATCACCCTGCAGATCGTCTTCATCGTCATCGGTGTCTCGTCCGGCCTGATTCTTTTCGCCGCCCGGCACCTGATCGTGAACTATTACAATATCTCCGCCGATACACGTGAACTGACCGTGGCCTTCATCGTGATCTTCGCCATCACCATGATGGGCAGCATCTACGAATATCCTGTGCAGGGCGGCATTATCGCCGGAGGCGGCGACCCGAAATACCAGGCGATCATCGACAACATCTGCATCTGGCTTTATACGCTTCCGTTTGCCTACTGCAGCGCTTTTGTGCTCGGCTGGCCGCCGGTCGTGACCTTCTTCATTCTCAAGTCTGACCAGCTCATAAAATGCATTCCGAACGCGATCTACTGCAATTCCTACAAATGGGTGCGGAACCTTACAAGAACAGAAACAGATACAGAAGATACGGCGCGCTGATTACCCGCAGCGGACGGATCCACCCCAGAAGGAACAGCGTCCCTCCGTAAAGCGGGCATAAAAAGAGGCTGACGGCCGCATCCGCCGCAATCAGGCAGACCAGAATCTGAGCGGGGATCCCCGTCCATACCAGCAGCGAAAAAAGAACAATCAGAATCAGCAGATAGGGAATCAGCGCCGGCAGCAGATGCCCGAGTGGGACTTCAAAGGAAACGGAAGCTGCCAGCAGTCCAAGAGCCGCGGCGGCATAACAGAGGATTCCCGCCGCAGCGCATTGCGGCAGAATACACTGTCCGAAAAATGCTCTTCCGGACGGAAAACGGCTTTTGACCGCTTCCGCGTTCCGCCGGATCATTACCGCGCACAGCAGCCCGAACATCACGAATACCGTAATGGAAAGCGCGCCGACCGGCAGATTATAATCCGGCTGTTCGATGATTTCTTCCCCGTCGATGGAAACCACGTTAAATTCCAGCGGATGGACCTGGGAACGAATCTGCGGTTCATAACGGAGAATGTCTTCCGCCTCTGCGGCATACCCGTATTTTTCCAGCATATCCGCCGCTGTATACGGCATAAGGTTCTGATAAACCGCAATCGCCGTCATCAGCTTAAACATTCCCGTATTGGCGGACCGGTCGGTGGAAATCAGGAAAACGGAATCCTTCAGATCCTGCGACCGGAGTTTTTCGTCAAATCCCTCCCGGAACACAATTCCGCTGTCGGCTTTTCCGGCTCGCACCATCTGCCGGACTTCTTCTTCGTCCTCGCAAAGCACAAATCCCTTTTCTTCCAGATAGGAAAGAATCCGGCGGGCTTCTTCGGATTCATCGGCCGCAGCGGCCGCGCAGGGAAGGGATTCTCTTAACTGTTCTGTGGAAAAAGCGAATATCGAAATGGCAAACAGCACCGCCGCTGCCATATAGATCACCGGTTTTTTCAGATAGACCCGAAGGAAAAAAAGGAGATTTCTCATACGATCTCCTTTCCGATCAACAGCCGTTTCAGGGAGATACGGACAGCCAATACGCACAGTGTCACATACACTGCCGCCGCAATAAGGACCCGGGGATCGGCCCTGCCTCCGAACAGGGGTGAAAGGGCTGCATAGATAACCCCGAGAGGCGTGAATTCCCCGATCCGGAGCACCGCCGGAGAAAGGCTGCTGTAAGGCAGGATTCCTCCGCAGAAGAACAGGCTGACAAACCAGACGGCAAACAGCACTGCACCGGACGCGTCGCCGAACCAGATCCCGCAGGAAGCGCCGATCAGAGCGGCAAACAGGGCGGAAAGCAGCGCCAGAATGATACCGGGAATGCTCCAGCTGATTTCCACGAACCCGCCTCCGGCAAAGAGCAGCACCGCCAGAAGGGCGGCAAACAGCAGGAACGGCAGAAAGACCTTCCAGAACAGGAAACCAAAGCGGGAAACTCCGGCCGCGAACAGCCTTGTCAGCTTCTCCCTTCCGCAGTCTTCCCGGTACAGCCGGTAAAAGCAGATACAGAGAAGGCCGAAAAAGAAGCCCGTAAACAACGCGGCATAATGTGCCGTCCTCGGCAGGCCGTTCGCCGTATAGCTCAGCCGGACAGGTACAAAATACCGTTCCGGCGCTGAGGCCGCCTCTGCGACCATGGCCGTGTTCAGGGCATAATTGTAATCGGAACGGACGGAATCCTGCGCGCCTGCCCCGATCAGATAAACATCACCCTCATAAATCGCGTACTGCGCGGCGGACAGCATATCCGACCCGAGGTCCGCGAAATAGGATACCGCCCGGGCAGCGGCCGTATTCGCCCGGTTCAGAAGTATTTTACAGGGGTAATTCTCCCCGTAATTCACACTCGCGAAAAAATCCTGCGGAATGATCAGCGCCGCAGCGGCCCCTCCGGTCACCGCGCGGACCGCCTCCTCTTCGCTTCCGCAGAATTTTACGTCCACCGCAGCGGCGATATTGTCATTCTCCGCGATCACCGCAAGAACCATATCGGCAAAGCTGCTGCCGGTGTCTTCATTGACAAGAGCCAGGGTCAGCGGTTTGCTGCCCCCGGCTTCACTTTTTGAAATCAGAAGGACGGTCCCGATGCAGCCGGCCAGAAAAACGGCGCCGATCAGGACAGCCACTCTCAGACTTTTTATGAACAAACGACTGTCCCGCCGGAACATGGTCCTCCTCTTTTATGCAGTGCTAAACGAAATCGATCAGCCCATCAGACCGGAAAACGACTGGATGGTCTTCAGGATTCCTTCCATATCGTCTTCTCCGACGGTAAGGATGTTGTGATATCCGTTCGGATAATCATCCGATACTTTCCGGATTTCCGGCTTCGTGGTGAATTCTATGGAGATTCCCTTCAGCGCGAGCGTTTCTTCGGAAACGGTGATGACCGGATCCGTGATCCGCATCGTATCTTCGGTCAGCGTCATGCCGCCGGTGATACTGACCGGCGTGGTCTCTTCCGTGGTGATTTCAAAGCTGGAGGCCTCTTTATCATACTTCATTACGACCGCCCCGCTTATGCCGTTTGTATCGGAATCAAGGCGGACCCGGATCTGTTCATCATTCAGAGAGGTCAGATCGCAAAGAAGGTTGAATTGCATTTCGTCCCCATAGCCGTTATCTGCCAGAATTTTTACAGTGACTGCTTCCGTTTTGGAGGGATCCGAACCGAACAGGACTTCCGCCAGGAAGCTCTGTCCATTCACGACAGATGATATGTTTGTGCGGACAAGATATCCTTTACAGACGTCATATTCCACATTGATGGAGACGTCCGCCCCTTCCATCTGCTCTTCCACCGTCCGGATCATCTCTTCCACGTCGACCGGCATGGAGGAACTGGATAATGCGGAGAGGACTCCCATACGGTCCCCATACCAGTTCAGAACCTTGGTCATGATTGCCGTAAGCTTTTCCCTGTCAATCGTAGTGGTGTAAATGTCGCAGCGGACTTCCTGATCTCCGACATTGACCGTTCCCTTGCTCTTTTCAAGGTTCGTACGGGTTGCTTCATCCTTCTCCAGTTCCTGCCGAAGCTGCTTCAGATCCTCACCGGCGACCGTCTGTCCGATGGATTCGAAGATCTTCGACATGGACTGTACTTCTTCATACTGGTCCTCAGGGAGCGAATAATCCGATCCGCTGTCCGGGGCAAAGATGGACCCTTCCAGATCTTCGGACATCGTGGACAGGCTGATGCCGTAGGGTTCCTTTAACAGCATGGGGAAGTTCAGGACGAGATCGCTTTTGCCGGAATCGGCGTAATAGCCTCCGCCCAGCTCAACCCCGGCAATCTGCGCGGACAGGCCGGCATAAGCATTCCCTTTTTTGCTCAGGGCAAGCTCTATCTCCCCTCTCGGATTCAGTATGTTCAGATAGGAAGCGTTAGGAACGCCGAGTCCGCCGATCAGCTCTCCCAGATCATCAAAGGTGACTTTCAGCCCTCTCTCATCTGCCGCAGCGGCCTTCCCGAAATAATTGAGCACTTCGGACCGGGACGCAAGCGTCTTCAGCGTATTCGCGGACGCTTTCTGCAGGTTATCCGCCGGTTTCCCGCCGCCGATGGCACCGCTTGCAGCCAGAGCCACCACGACAATAACCGCAGCCACAATCGCGCACAGGGCAATGATCAGCGGCTTCCGGTTCTTCTTCGGCGCCGGCTCGTCGCTGTAGTATTCATCAATTCCGGAATCCGAAGCAGGAATTCCCTCTTCGTACGAAGTTTCCGGGGCTTTCTCATAAAAAGTCTCTTCCGGCTCTGTTCCGGAAGTACCGAGAGTTTCCGTGTTTTCGGTTTTCTCTGCTCCCAGAGCCGTTCCGCAGATCGCGCAGAACCGTGCTCCATCGGGCAGTTCTTTTCCACAGTTTGGGCAAAACATTATTCTATCCTCCCTTGTATCTCCGTTGCCTTTCCGTCTTCCAGATGAAGAATCCGGTCACAAAACGTGCGGTATTCTAAAGGATCGTGTCCGACATAAAGAACCGGGCATCCCCGTTCCTTACAGGCCTGAACCATCCGGATCATGGCGTCCCGCCAGCGGGCATCCAGATTGGCGCAGGGTTCGTCAAACAGCCAGATGTCAGGCCCCGCAACCAGTGTACAGGCCACATTCAGCCGTTTTTTATAACCTCCCGAGAGGCGTCCGGCTTTGACTTTTGCTACTTCTTCCAGATCAAAGGGCAGGTGCGGCATCTGTTTCTTACCGGCCAGCCCGGCAAAAAAGCGGATATTCTCCTGTACGGTCATGTCATCGAATACGCTGTTTCCCTGAGGGACCAGACCGATCCGTCCGTCGTATTCGATGCTGCCGCTGTCCGGCTTTAAGGCCCCGGAAAGCAGGGAAAGCAGGGTGGATTTCCCGCTCCCGTTCTCCCCGGTAATCACCAGACATTCCCCGTCGTCAACCCGGAAGGAAACCTCCTTCAGGATCTGTCTTTTTCCGTATTTAAAGCTCAGGTTTCTTGCTTCCAGCATCTTCTGTCTGTCCGTCACCGGCCTGCATCCGGTCCTTTTCTTCCCTGGCCGCTTTCTTTCCGGCCCGGAGGTCCTTGAAGAATTCACTCAGCAGCCGGCTGCATTCCTCTTCCAGAACCCCGCAGACACACCCGGCCTGATGATTGAACCCCTCGCACTGCAGCAGGTTCATCACCGACCCGGCGCATCCCGCCTTGGGATTCATCGCGCCGATGACCACCCGGTCGATCCGGGACTGGACCAGCGCTCCCGCGCACATCGGGCAGGGTTCGAGGGTGACGTACATCTCGCACCCTTCCAGCCGCCAGTCTCCCAGCTTTTTCGAGGCTTTCCGGATGGCGTTCAGTTCGGCATGGGACAGGGTATTATGATCGGTATTGCGCCGGTTATATCCCCGGGCAATAATCCGGTCTCCCTGTACAATGACGCAGCCGATCGGCACTTCCTGCAGCGCGGCGGCCTTTTTTGCCTGGGCAATGGCCGCCCTCATGAACTTTTCGTCCCGGTTCGACATTACCCGATAACGCCTTTTTCTTTCAGATAACGGTTCAGGGCGTCCTTCCATTCCGGCATGGGTGTAAACCCGTTTTTCACCAGTTTGCTCTGATCCATGCGGCTGTTGTGCGGTCTTTTTGCTTTTGCCGGGAACTGGTCCGACGTACAGGGTGTGACCTTCACGTCCATTCCGGCCTGCCGGAAGATTTCCACCGCGAAATCATACCAGCTGATGATGCCCTGGTTGGTGGCGTGATAGAAGCCGTATTTTTCCGTTTCCATCATATCCACAAGCAGGCGCGCCAGATCATAGGTGTAGGTGACGGATCCGATCTGATCGTTGACCACCGATACGGCTCCGCGCTCTTCTCCCAGCTTCAGCATCGTATTGATGAAGTTCTTTCCGTTGATTCCGAAAACCCAGGAAATCCGGACGATGAAGTACTTGTCGGTGTGGTTTGTCACCGCCAGCTCGCCCTGATACTTGCTGTCGCCGTACACGTTCAGCGGGTCTCTTTCGTCATCGGGTTCCCAGGGGCGGGTTCCTTCTCCGTCGAAAACATAGTCCGTGCTGATGTACATCAGCTTCAGTCCCAGTTCTTCGCAGACTGCCGCGATGTTTTCGGTACCGTCCCGGTTGATTTTCATGCAGAGGTCCACATTGTCCTCCGCGGCATCCACCGCCGTATAGGCCGCGCAGTGAATCACGCCTTCCACATTCGATTCCGTAATGACTTTCCGGCAGGCCTGCGGATCGGTGATGTCCATCTCCTCGATGTCCACGCCCACACATTCATGTCCTCTTTTTTCAAGCTCATTCCAAAGGTCATGTCCCAGCTGGCCTTTCGCGCCTGTTACCATTACTCTCATAAAATGCCTCCTGTTTCGTTTTTTATTCTATCATATCACCGTCTGCGGTTTTGTTTTCGTATCCGGTTCGCGCGGATCTGAAGGATCACGAGGATCACGATCGCGGCGACGAGCACACAGATCAGGATGATGGAGAACAGACTTCTCGTCCGGTTCTCGGCCTGTTCCGTGGACGTGGCTGCCGGAATCTCCTCCTTCGGCTGGGAGGTGGTTATCGCGGCAGGCGTTTCGGGAACGGAGGTGATCTTCGTTTCGCTTTCCGTCACGCCGGCTTCTTCGGTCACGGACGGACTGACGCTGATTTCCGGAGAAGCTGCCGGTGTCGGCTCCGGGGTTGCTTCTTCCATAAACATTTCCTGTCCCCTGGAGCGGTCGACTTCATTGAAGTAGGTATATCCGTAATTGAACAGCGACACCATGTCTTCCGCGTTCGTTCCGGTATCCGGGGCGTCCATTACCACGCCGACCAGCGTAAATCCGTTTCGGTGAGCCGCGCTGACAAGGGTGCTCCGGGAGATGTCGGTATAACCCGTTTTGCCGCCGAGGCAGCCGTCATAATAATACGGATTTCCCTCCTGCCGGAGATAAACGTGGGTTTCGTAATACCGTTCGCCGGAAAACTCCGTCTCGGGAATCACGACGGCCGGAAGCTGCATGATCTCGAGGATTTTGTCATACTGGATCGCCTCGCGCATAATCAGGCACATGTCGTAGGCGGTCGTATAATGATTGTCGTCCTCCAGCCCGCTGGCATTGGTAAAATGCGTATTCAGGCAGCCGAGCTGCGCCGCCTTCTCGTTCATCAGTTCGGCGAAGCCGGCAACCGATCCGGCGGTATATTCCGCCAGCTGGCTCGCGATATCATTCGCCGATTTAATGAGGAGCATCTGGAGGCACTGTTCCACGGTAAACTGTTCTCCCAGCACGGGATTGCAGTTGGAACTCTCCGCGTACGCATCGGCCAGACCGGTCTCCGTCATGGTAACCACTTCATCCAATGCGCAATTGTCCAGAACGATAATGGCCGTCATGACCTTTGTGATGCTGGCCGGATAACGCTCCGCCCACGCCCCTTTGGCATACAGTACGGAGCCGGTTTCGGCATCCATCAGGCAGGCGGTATTTCCCCAGAGGGAGGGGCCTTCGGGCCAGTTCGGCCATTCATTGCTTTCCGTATCAAATTCCGCGCCGATTTCCACTTCCGCCCGCACTGCAGCCGCTGGCAGGAAGCAGGCGGTCAAAAGGGCAAAAATCAGGGCAGCGGCGCAAAGCGGTTTAATTCCCGTTGTTGGTGTCCTGTGCATTATCTTTGACTTTCTCCTTGATATTAATCGCGATCGTAACGTCTTCCACCAGCTCGTAGCCTTCCGGCAGGCCGATGGCGACCGGAACCGTCTGTTCGCCGATTCGCAGACCGCGCAGATTGATGGTCGCCCGGATATCCGATGCTTTCAGGGCGGAAAGGCTGCTGTCGCCGACGGCCTTGACCTTAATCGGAAGCTCGGTATTCGTATAGGAGACCGAAAGGTTGCTGCCCAGATTCAGCAGCTGGATGTCATCCACATCCTTGAGTATTTCCCGGCTGTCCTGCGGCAGAATGGAAACATAAAGCGTCACATAACTGTTCATGGACGAAGCCACCTTCATGTTGCCGGGGAGAAGATCCGTAATGTCCACATCCAGGCTCATGTCTTCGGAACGGCCTTCCACATTCACCCGGTCCGCAGGGATGGTAATGATATTTCCGGCTTTCTCCAGGATCTCCAGCGCGTCGTTATTGCCCGCTACGGTAATCTCATCCGGCGAGGTTATGATGGAGCTGACACGGTAATCCTGGGCCGGCTGGCCTTCATAATTGACCTTGAACGTTACTCCGGAACGCTTCCGCCAGAGTTCCACATAGACCGATACCTGGTCGTCTCCGGAAATCGTCACGTCATCGGTGATCAGGTCCTGGGAAATCTCGTTCTGGTTCTTATCAATAAAGGACAGGGTGGCCGATCGGTCCGAACTGACGGACATGTTCGTTACGTTAATGACCGCGACGACACTGTCGATCTGGCTGATGATGCTTTCCGGTCCGTTCACGGTAATACTGCTGACATCCGGCGTCATCGAACCGATTTCATAGTTCTTGTTCGGCGTTGTTTCCCCGGTGGAGACCGTGATCGGGAGCTCCTTGCTGGCCACGTTTTCAATCGTGATCGGAATGGTTTCCCTGGAAAGGGAAATATTCGAATCCGAAACGCCGGCGCAGGTGACGGAAAGGGGAACCATCACCGGATCCCGGTTGAAGTCCACAATCTGGGTCAGATCCGCCGTCACGTTGATAAATCCCTCGGTAATGTTGTTCAGTTTGGAAGCGTTGTCCCGGAGATAAACCGTAACCGTTTTAAAGGCGTCGTCAATATAATAGACCTGTTTTCCGCTGGCGATATAGGAATCGTTGATCACTTCCACGCGCACGGAATAACTCCGGGTCTCTTTGGGATCCGAATAATAGATCGCGATATACCAGAACACAATCGCGATAAGTACGGAAACCAGCTTCAGCGGCAGGTTTTCCATAAAAATACTAAGAATTCTCTTTACCACGTGCCGGTGTTCCCTTTCTTCTGTTTCTGCCCGGGCGGGTATCGACTTTCTGGTGCTCGTGCAGCAGTTCCCGCAGTTCGCTGGTGGAAAGGCCGGTCTGCAGAACGCCCTCGTGGGCGCAGGCGATCTTTCCGGTTTCTTCGGATACGATGATGGTCAGGCAGTCGGAAATCTCCGTAATGCCGACTCCGGCCCGGTGCCTTGTCCCGAGTTCTTTCGCGAGATCCATGTTCTCCGAAAGGGGAAGGTAGCAGGTCGCCGCAATGGCCCTTTCATCCCGGATAATCACGGCGCCGTCATGCATGGGCGTGTTCTTGACAAAGATATTCTGCAGAAGCTGGCTGGTCACAATGGCATCCAGTTCAATACCCGTTTCCGCCACTTCGTCCAGACGGACGTCCTCCTCGATGATGATCAGCGCGCCGGTTTTGCTTTCACTCATATCGGCGCAGGCACGGACGATCTGGGTAATGAAATGATCGGAATACCGCTCATTGTTGGAGGCCGCGAAACGGTTCAGCGAAAAGAACATGGTGATCGGGTTCTTGTGTCCCACCCGTTCCAGCGCTTTTCGCAGCTCCGGCTGGAAAATGATGACCAGCGCCGTAATCGCCACAAGGCTGAGGTTCCGCAGCAGCCACAGAATGGCCTGCATATTGAAGATCGAAGCGAGAATAATGAACGCGACGATCAGCAGGATACCCTTCAGCAGCGTATAGGCCCGCGTATTCTTGACCCAGAGGATCAGATGATAGACGAGATACGCGATAATAAGCACCTGAATGATGTCGATGATTTCAATCGACTTCGGGGGCGCCAGGTAGCGGATGATATTCCGTTGTATCCAGGTCCATATTGCTTCCAATCGTTTCCTCCGGTCTGTAAGGCCGTCCTGTTATCCTGTTCCTTCTGAAATCCGCTCAGAGATCTGAAAAGTCCGTAAACTCGTCTTCGTCGGGATCCGTAAAATCGCTTTCCGGATCCGCGTACCGGACGGTACTGTTCCTGCCCGGCCCGGGAATGAAAGGATCCCCGCCGGACAGGGAGGCCGTTCCGCCGTCATCCGGGAAATCCTCTTCTTCATTACCGTCAAAAACATCTCCGGTGAAAAACTCTTCTTCCGGTTCGTCAATGGATTCTTCCGCCCGGAATTCCTCTTCTTCCGGCTCCTCTTCGTCCTCCGTATCGTACAGATCCGTATCCGTATCGGGCGTTCTTTTCGGGACCGCCTTAACGTAATAATAATAATCATCGTCTTCAAACTGCAGCAGCCGGGTTCTCTTATAGTCCGCGCAGTGAATAAAAAACGCAATCACCAGGCAGACGGCAACGGAAAGAAGGACTCCCAGTAAATCCCGTCCTGCCTCAATCTTCTTTTCCAGGAAGAAAGCCCCGATCAGCCGGAGAACAAAGAAAACCGCTCCGCCGGCAGCCACTGCCGTGAGATATGTATAGCGGGTCAGCATCCTGCGGATCAGGTTGACGATCAGAATAACCGCCGTAAATACAATAGAGGAAAGGATCAGCTCCCGGTGCCCGACCAGGTCTCCCACCAGTCTCTGAACCACTTCCAGCTGTTCCAGACGGCCGGAAGCCGCCAGGGAAGCGACCGTTCCTACATCAGATATGAAGCAGTAGACAATCACCCCGCCGATTCCGGCGATCACCGATGCCCGGTTTCTGAGGAGCCCCAGCGCAATGGGGATCACCGCCGCGAGATTCAGCGCGAACGCAAACGGCGTCAGGATCACCCAGATACAGTCGGAGGGCACAAACCGGAGCAGCAGAACCAGCAGGAGAACAAACAGAAGCAGAGCCACAATGCCGATCATCAGATTTGCGGCAAAGCACTGCAGAATGATCATCACGGTTCCGATCACCGCGATGGCCACAACCGGCAGTATCGCGCACAGGAGGGACAGAATAATTAGGATCACGGGGCTGCCCAGCACATCCATGTACGGAAGCGTCCGGTTGATCAGAATAAACGAGAAAAAGGCCAGCAGGAATTTCAGGCAGGGAACAAGAAACAGATCATATCTGCCGAAAAAATCCCGGATTGTTTTTCTTAACTGCAGGATACTATCCATCCTGTTCCTCCGAATCCTCACGAGGGACCGCCGCCGCTTCCTCTTCCATTTCCAGCAGGCGGTTCAATGCAATGTAATGTCTTCTCACCTTGCGCTTCGACCGGGCGTAATGCAGCCGCCGGAGTGTAAAGACCAGTACGGAATAAAGCCCCAGCAGCAGGGCGTACGCGGTAATGGCAATGGCCGCGACCTTGTAAAAATCAATTCTGTAAAAATTATCGATCAGGAAATCCACGTTCATGACAATCAGGGCGAGCGCCAGGATAAAATAAACGATCGTGATCTGCAGAAAATTGGAAAGAAGGCCGAGCGCAACATAGTCGCGCCGGTAATACCCCGCAACCGCCAGTGCTTTTCGCTCCTCGTCCTGCTCAAACATGGCAAGACGGCACATTTTCCGGATCTTTTTCGGTTCCATGCGATCTCCTGAACACAACGAATAACCGCAGAACGCCGCTGACGGGCGTTTTGTCGGTCGGATTCCCGCTGATTTTACCATATTATAGGGACAGTGTCAAAAAACCGCGGTTCTCAGTCCGCGCACAGACAAAGGGCATAAACCTCCCGGGCACCGGCGTCTTTCAGACAGCGGGAAAGAGCGTCCAGCGTGCTGCCGGTCGTTACGATATCGTCCACCAGAATGATTTTTTCGGGCAGGTTTCTGCCGGAACGGCAGGAAAAGGCGCCGGTGAGATTGAGTTTTCTCTGAACCGGGTCCAGCCCGCTTTGGGGGCTTGTATGCCGGACCCGCCGGACAAGATCTTCCCGAACGGGGATCCCGGAGCTTTCCGAAAGCTTCCGGGCCAGAAGCGCCGCCTGATTGTACCCTCTCTCCCGTTCTCTTCTTTTGTCCGCCGGAACGGGGATCAGGGCCTGGGCGCCCCATTTTTTCAGGGTTTTTCCGGAAGCCGCCAGCAGGGACGCGGCAAAAAAGCCGGCGTACTCCGCTCTCCCGGAATACTTGAACCGCAGGACCGCTTCACGGATTTCGCCCTCGTACGCGAATGCCGCGAAAAGGTCCCTGTACTCGTGCCCGGCTGCGGAGGGAATCCGGTCCCGGGGAAGAAACCGGAGTTTCTCCCTGCAGGAGGCACACAGATATTTTTCCTTTCTGCCCTTCAGCCGGTCGCAGAGCGGGCATCGGGGAGGATAGAGAAGATTTAAAAGATCAGGACAGAAAGCCGGTTTCTCCTTTCTTTCTTACAGATTTTTCAGATCAAGGATCCTTTCCTTCAGCGTGGAATACCGTTCGTCTTCCTTCTTGTTGTCAATGCAGAACCGGATCAGTTTGCTGCTTCCGATCAGGACGACGCATTTGCGCGCCCGCGTGATGGCCGTATACAGAAGGTTCCGGGTCAGCAGGATCGGCGGTCCCTCCAGCAGCGGAATAACCACCGCCGGATATTCGCTCCCCTGGGATTTGTGCACGGTCACGGCATACGCCAGCTCCAGTTCATCCAGCTGGGAGAAATTATAATCCACGTATTTGTTTTCCTCAAAAACGACGGTCATGATCTGTTCGTACGGGCGGATGGACTCAATCACGCCCATATCACCGTTGAAAACGCCCTCGCCCCGGGCGGCCGCAATGCCGAACAGTCCCCGTTCTTCCCAGGCCAGCTGATAATCGTTTTTAATCTGCATGACCTTGTCCCCTTCGCGGAAGCACCCGGCCGGGGTTTCCCGTTCGTTTTTATCCGGCGACGGGGGATTTAGATATTTCTGCAGGACACGGTTGAGGTTTTCCACCCCCAGCGTCCCTTTGCGCATCGGGGTCAGAACCTGGATGTCCCGGACGGAGGAATCCGTATACCGGGGCAGTTTATCCGAAACCAGCGTCAGCACGGCTTTCTGGATCACGCGGTAATCCGCCCTCTCCAGAAAGAAGAAATCCCGGCTTTTGTTGTCCAGCGGAACGTCTTCCCCGTTGTTGATCCGGTGCGCGTTGACGATAATATCACTTTTGGCCGCCTGCCGGAAAATCCGGTTCAGGACCACCACCGGGAAGCAGCCGGAATCGCACAGATCCGCCAGTACCTTGCCCGGCCCGACGCTGGGCAGCTGGTTCCTGTCCCCCACCAGGATGAGGTGCGTGCCCGGGAGGAGGGCTTCCAGCAGGGAATGCAGAAGGAAGATGTCGACCATGGAAACCTCGTCGATAATCACGACGTCCGCTTCCAGCGGGTTTTCCCGGTTTCTCGAAAACCGCACTTTCCGGTCCTCGTCCTGGGGATCGCCGGTCAGTTCCAGCGCGCGGTGGATGGTGGATGCCGAATAACCGGTAGCCTCCTCCATGCGTTTGGCCGCCCTTCCGGTCGGCGCAGCCAGAACAATGCGCATGTTTTCGTTCAGGAAAAAACGGATCATGGCCCGGATCGTCGTGGTTTTCCCGGTGCCGGGTCCTCCGGTAAGGATGAACACCCCGTTCGCCGCCGCTTTTTCCACGGCTTCTTTCTGCAGGCTGTCCAGCCGGATTCCGGAACCGGCCTCCAGACGGTCGATCTTATTCCGGATATCTTTCGTATCCTTCCGGGTTACGACGTTCAGTTCCAGCAGCATGCGGGCTGCGTTCAGTTCCGTGTAGTAAGTTTCCGCAAGATAAACAACCCTTCCATAGGCCGGTTCATTCCTTCGGATCACCTTTCCGGAAATAGACAGGTCTTCAAGCGTTTCCTGGATCAGGTCCTCTTCCACTTCCAGCAGAGCGGTCGCGTCCGCGGTCAGTCTTTCTTCCGGGAGGAAAAGGCTGCCTTCGCCCAGCGCGCGTGAAAGGGTGTAGGTAATGCCGCAGGAGAGACGGTGCGGGCTGACCCGGCTGATCCCGGCCCGGTCCGCAATCTGGTCCGCGGTCCGGAATCCGACACCGGAAATGTCCTCCGCCAGCTGATAGGGATCGGTCTTCAGGATCGTATAAACCGATTCCCCGTACAGGGCGTAGATCTTCATCGAAAGATTCAGGGAGATCCCGAGCCCGGTAAGAAAGATCATGGCATCCCGCATCTGGGAACGCTCCACCATCTGCGCCGAGATGGCGCAGGCCTTGTTCCCGCTGATGCCCTTGACTTCCGCCAGCCGTTCGGGCTCTTCTTCAATGACTCTCAGGGTATCGACGCCGAAGTGGCGGATAATCCGTGATGCCAGCGCCGGACCGATGCCCTTGACCGCGCCGCTGCCGAGATACTTCTCCAGCGCGCGCAGATCCCCGGGAAGCGCGGTGGCATAAGAAATGACTTTAAACTGCTCGCCGTACACCGGATGAATGACGATTTCCCCTTCCATCTCAATGTATTCCCCTTCATTCAGGGAAGGAAAAACGCCGGTGCAGGTCCATTCCTTCCGGTTGACCTCGGTTTCGAAAACCGAATAGCCGTTTTCCTCATTCCGGAAGATGATATGCTCAATATAGCCTTCAATATGTTCGCTCATTTTCGCTCATTACCTGAAGATACCGCGCCGTGCCGAGCGCCGCGCAGGTCGACGGGTTCTCCGCCGTCAGAGTGCGGATGCCCGTCCGGGCATGGATTACTTCCTCCAGGCCTTTTAAGTTTGCCCCTCCGCCCGTCAGGACAATTCCTCTTTTCTGAATATCCACCGCGATCTCCGGGGAAGTCTGTTCAATCACCCCGGCCGCGGCGTCCGCCAGCTTTTTCCCGGTCTCCTTCAGGCTTTCCGAAAGGGCGAAGGACGAAACCATGGCCTTTCCCGGCAGACCGGTAAAGACGTTCCGTCCCCGGACCTCCATAAACTTTTCCACCGGATGCGTCCAGGCATAGCCGATGGCCTTTTTGATGGATTCGGCCGTCTGCTCCCCGATATAAAGCAGGTGGTTTTTCCGCAGATGGCGGATTACGGTTTCCGTAAAGCTGTTGCCGGCCGTCGTCAGCGACGTGGCGCTGACCACATCCCCCATGGACAGGACGGCAATATCCGTCGTTCCTCCTCCGATGTCCACGACCATATTGCCGGCCGGCCGGGAAATATCCAGTCCCGCCCCGACCGCGGCCGCCGCCGCGCTGGAGATGGTATAAACGTCTTTCGCGCCGGCCTGGTAAGCCGCTTCCTTCACGGCCCGCCGTTCCACGTCCGTGATCCGTCCGGGCACGGCAATGACGATCCTCGGTTTTAAGAATCCCCGGTGTCCCAGCGCCTTACGGATAAAATACCGCAGCAGGTGCTCTGTCATCACATAATCCGAGATCACGCCGTCCCGGAGCGGCATAATCGCCGCGATGTTGCCCGGCGTCCGGCCGATCATGGAGGCGGCTTCCGCCCCACAGGCACGGATCCTTTCGGCGTCCCGGTCATAGGCGATCACCGCCGGCTCTTTAATGACGATTCCCTTTCCTTTTATATAGACAACGATATTGCTCGTTCCCAGATCAATTCCGATATCCGCAGCCTTCATCATGACAAGGCTCCTTTCTCCTGGTCGGATTCCGATATTTTCTGTCTCAGGATCTTTTTCAGGTACTGGCCTGTATAGGAATCTGCGCAGGCCGCAATCTCTTCCGGCGTTCCGCAGGCAACGACGGTTCCTCCCCTGTCTCCGCCTTCCGGACCCAGATCGATGATATAATCCGCCGTTTTAATGACGTCCAGGTTGTGTTCGATCACCACAACGGTATTTCCGCCTTCCGTCAGGCGCTGGAGGATCGTCACCAGCTTTTTGACGTCGTCAAAATGCAGTCCGGTTGTGGGCTCGTCCAGTACGTACAGCGTCCGGCCCGTGCTTCTGCGGGACAGTTCCGTCGCCAGCTTGATCCGCTGGGCTTCGCCGCCGGAAAGGGTCGTGGAAGGCTGTCCGAGCTTGATATAGGAAAGCCCCACGTCGTACAGCGTCTGCATCTTATTTTTTATCATAGGGATCGCGTCAAAGAAGTCAAGAGCTTCTTCCACCGTCATATCCAGCACTTCATAGATGTTTTTTCCCTTATACCGGACCTCCAGCGTTTCCTGGTTGTAGCGCCGTCCCCGGCAGACCTCGCAGGGAACGTAAACGTCCGGAAGGAAATGCATTTCGATCTTTAAAATGCCGTCTCCGCGGCAGGCTTCGCAGCGCCCGCCTTTCACGTTAAAGCTGCACCGGCCTTTCTGATATCCCTTTGCCTTCGCGTCCTGGGTTTTGGAAAACAGGTCGCGGATCAGGTCGAACACGCCGGTATAGGTGGCGGGATTGGAACGGGGCGTCCTGCCGATGGGCGACTGGTCGATGTCGATGATCTTATCCAGCACTTCCTGGCCGGTAATGCTGTCGTGATCTCCCGGGAACGTCCGGGCGCGGTTCAGTTCCTTTGCGAGCCGCTGTTTTAAAATTCCATTGATCAGGGAGCTCTTTCCGGAACCGGAAACCCCGGTTACGCAGGTAAAGACGCCGGTGGGGATCCGGACGTCAATGTTCTTCAGGTTGTGCTCCCGGGCTCCCCGGATGGTCAGCCAGGAAGCCGGTTCCCTGCGGCGGTCCGGAATCTCGATCTTTTTCCTTCCGGCAAGATAATCCCCGGTGACCGATCCCGGACAGTTCATAATATCTTCCGCGGTTCCCTGGGCTACCAGAAGTCCCCCGTGCTCGCCGGCGCCGGGCCCGATATCGATAATATGGTCGGCTTCCCGCATGGTTTCTTCGTCATGTTCCACAACGATGACGCTGTTGCCCAGGTCCCGGAGTTTTTTCAGGGTCGCGATCAGTTTTCCGTTGTCCCGCTGATGCAGCCCGATGCTGGGCTCGTCCAGAATGTAGGCCACGCCCACCAGTCCGGAGCCGATCTGGGTCGCCAGACGGATGCGCTGGGCTTCCCCGCCGGAAAGGGTGGAAGTCGCGCGGGCCAGGGTCAGGTAATTCAGGCCGACGTCCACCAGGAAGCGGACCCGGGCTTTGATCTCCTTAATGACCTGCGCGCCGATGCGAGCCTGCTGCCCGGTCAGTTCCATATGATCCAGAAACTCCGACAGCGCTTCCGCCGAATACTCCGTGATTTCATAGATATTCTTCCCGCTGACCGTCACGCCGAGGGAGGTCGGTTTCAGCCGGCGTCCTTTGCAGGCCGTACAGGGAGTGATTTCCATAAAGGTTTCGTATTCCTGCCTGGAATGATCGGAAGCGGTCTCCCGGTAGCGCTGCTCGCAGTTGCGGATCAGGCCGTCGAAGGCGATATCATAAACGCCGACGCCCCGCTGGCCGCGGTAATGGACTTTCACTTTTTCCCCGCCGGTCCCGTAGATCAGAAGGTCATGGACTTTTTGGGGATAATCTTTAAAAGGCGTATCCAGGGAGAACCCGTAATGATCCGCCATCCCCTTCAGGATCGCGTAGGAGAAGCTGCTCCTGTCATTGCAGGACTGCCATCCCGGAACCACGATGCAGTTCTGCATCAGGGAAAGGGATTTGTCAGGGATCAGGAGGTCCTCGGAAAACTCCATTTTATAGCCGAGGCCGGAGCATTCCGGACAGGCTCCGTACGGGTTGTTGAAGGAAAAGCTTCTCGGCTCAATCTCTTCCATGCTGATTTCGCAGTCCGGGCAGGCAAAGCTGGAGGAGAAAGTCAGCCGCTCTCCTCCCACCGGATCAATATGAACCAGTCCTCCGGTCAGCCCCAGGATCGTTTCGATGGAATCCACAAGGCGGGGACGGACCGTTTCCCGGATGACGATCCGGTCCACCACGATTTCGATGGTATGCCGGATGTTTTTCTCCAGAACGATATCCTCCGAAAGGTCGTACTGGTTTCCGTCGATAATGGCGCGGACGTAGCCGCTGCGGCGGGCCTGGTCCAGCACTTTTTCATGCCGGCCCTTTTTGCCCCGGACGACCGGCGCCAGCAGCATCAGCTTCGTGCCGTCTTCCAGCTTCATCAGGTAATCCGCCATCTGGTCCACCGTGGTCCGGTGGATTTCCCTTCCGCAGACCGGACAGTGGGGAATCCCGCACCGTGCATACAGAAGACGGAAATAATCATAGATCTCCGTGACCGTTCCCACTGTGGACCGGGGGTTCCGGTTCGTGGTCTTCTGGTCGATGGAGATGGCCGGCGGAAGGCCTTCCACGCTTTCCACGTCCGGCTTTTCCATCTGTCCAAGGAACTGCCGGGCATAGGAAGAAAGGCTTTCCATATAGCGGCGCTGGCCTTCCGCGAAAATAGTATCGAAAGCCAGGGAGCTTTTGCCGGAACCGGACAGGCCGGTGAGAACCACCAGCTTTCCCCGGGGGATATCCACGTCCAGCTTCTTCAGATTATTCTCCGCCGCGCCGCGGATTCGGATAAAATTCTTTTTTGCATCAGTCATATCAAACAAACTCACAAAGAATCGAATTGCTGACGGCAAGGCCCCGGCGGGTCAGAAAAAGCCGTCCGTTCTCTCTTCTCAGAAGGCCGAAGCCTTCATATTTTTCAATAATGCCCGGCCAGACCCGGGTGATCTCTTTTCCAAAGCGGCTGCGGAATTCTTCCGGAGAAATGCCCCGGGTCATACGAAGACCCAGAATGACAAATTCCGTCATCCGGTCCTGCTCCGACAGGATGGCAGCTTCTTTCCGGTGTTCCTGCGGTCTGCCGCAGGATTCCAGATATTCCTTCATGCCGGAGGGATTCTTAAAGCGGACCCCGTCCACCAGGGAAGAAGCTCCGAGGCCGAGGCCCAGATAATCGACACCGGTCCAGTAACCGGTATTATGCAGGCATTCACGCCCGTCCCTGGCATAATTGGAAATTTCATACCGGTGATAGCCGGCCGCGGAAAGGATCTCTTCCACCGCATCGGCCATCCGGCTGTCTTCATCCTCGTCCGGGAACGTCAGACGTTCCCGTTCTTCATACAGGGGCGTTCCTTCTTCCAGGGTCAGGCTGTATACGGAAAGATGCTGGACTCCCAGCCCCGCCGCGCGAAGGAGGTCTTCGCGAAGTCCCTGTACGGTCTGACCCGGCAGACCCCGGATCAGGTCCAGGCTGATATTGTCAAATCCGGCTTTTTCCGCCCCTTCCACACAGCGTACAATATCGTCCGCGCGGTGGATACGGCCGATCTTTTCAAGGAGGCCGTCGTCAAAGCTCTGCGCGCCGATACTGAGCCGGCAGGCCCCGGCGTCCCGCAGCGCGGACAGTCCTGCCCCGTCCGCTGTTCCGGGGTTGCATTCGAGGGTGATCTCCGCTTCTTTCCGGACCCGGAAGCACCGGTAGACCATGTCCAGAATCCGGACGATCTGACGGGAATCCAGAAGGGTCGGCGTTCCCCCGCCGAGAAAAACGGAACGGACCGGGCGTTCTTTCAGCTCACCGGAAGAAGCCGCGATCTCATGAAGAAGCGCGTTTACATAGCGTTCCCTTTCCTCTTCCCCTGCGGGAAAGGAAAGGAAATCACAATAAGCGCACTTTTGAACGCAGAACGGAATATGGATGTAGATCTCCGCTTCCGGACGAAGCGGCGAAGAGGCGGTGTTCATTCCGTAATCTCCCCAGAGCCGGCCGAAGGGAAGCGATCACTCGTCATCCAGCTTCAGGACCGCCATAAAAGCCTTCTGCGGAATCTCGACGTTTCCGACCTGGCGCATCCGCTTCTTTCCTTCCTTCTGCTTTTCCAGAAGCTTTTTCTTACGGGAAATATCCCCGCCGTAGCACTTGGCCAGAACGTCCTTCCGAAGGGCCTTGACCGTTTCCCGGGCAATGATCTTTGAGCCGACCGCCGCCTGGATGGGGATCTCAAACAGCTGCCTCGGGATCTCCGCCTTCAGCTTTTCGCACATCTTCCGGCCCCGCTCATACGCGGATCCTTCGAAAACAATGAAGGAAAGGGCGTCCACCTCTTCTTTATTCACCAGGATATCCAGCTTGACCAGCGGGCTGCGCTGATATCCCTGCAGCTCATAATCAAAGGAGGCATAGCCCCGGGAACGGGACTTCAGCGCGTCGAAGAAATCATAAATGATTTCATTCAGCGGCAGGGTATATTTCAGAAGCGCCCGGGTCTTTTCGATGTATTCCATGCCGAGATAACGTCCCCGGCGTTCCTCGCAAAGCTGCATGATCGGACCGACAAACTCGGTGGTCACCATGATTTCCGCCGAAACGACGGGCTCTTCCATATAATCGATTTCCGAAGGATCGGGAAGGTTGGTGGGATTGGTCAGGTCCATGCAGGTTCCGTCGGTCTTATGGACTTTATAGACAACGGAGGGTGCCGTTGTGATCAGATCCAGATTGTATTCCCGCTCCAGACGCTCCTGGATAATCTCCAGGTGCAGAAGGCCCAGGAACCCGCAGCGGAAGCCGAAGCCCAGGGCAACGGAGGTTTCGTTTTCGTAAAACAGGGACGCGTCGTTGAGCTGCAGCTTTTCCAGGGCGTCCCGGAGATCCTGGTATTTGGACCCGTCCGCCGGGAAAATGCCGCAGTAAACCATCGGGGTGACTTTTTTATATCCGGGAAGCGGTTCGCTGCAGGGATTCATTTTGTCGGTGATGGTATCTCCGACCATCGTCTCCGCCACGTTCTTGATGCTTGCGGTAATATAGCCTACCATTCCCGCGGACAGTTCGTCGCAGGGGATCATCTGGCCGGCCCCGAAATAACCGACTTCCACCACCTCTTCCACGGCGCCGGTGGCCATCATCAGGATCTGGGTGCCTTTTCTCACCCGGCCGTCCATAATCCTGCAGGAAACGATAACGCCCTTGTAGGAATCATAGACCGAGTCGAAAATCAGCGCGGAAAGAGGCCGGTCCGGATCGCCCTTCGGGGCGGGTACCTTCGCTACGATCTCTTCCAGCACCTGCTCGATATTGATTCCGCGCTTTGCGGAAATCTGCGGGGCGTTTTCCGCTTCGATGCCGATGATATCCTCGATCTCGTGCACGACCCGTTCGGGATCGGCGGAAGGAAGATCAATCTTGTTGATGACGGGAAAAACCTCCAGATCATGATCCAGGGCCAGATAGACGTTCGCGAGCGTCTGGGCTTCAATTCCCTGGGCCGCGTCCACGACCAGGATGGCCCCGTCGCAGGCCGCGAGGCTTCGGGAAACCTCATAGTTGAAATCCACGTGTCCCGGGGTGTCAATCAGATTGAGGATGTATTCCTCCCCGTCGGAGGCCCGGTATACGGTACGGACTGCCTGCGCTTTGATGGTGATGCCTCTCTCCCGCTCCAGGTCCATATTATCCAGAACCTGCTCCTGCATTTCCCGTTCCGTAAGCAGGCCCGTCATCTCGATGATGCGGTCCGCCAGGGTGGATTTGCCATGGTCGATATGGGCGATGATGCAGAAATTACGGATGTGCTGCTGGTCTGACAACGGCGGCGCTCCTTTCGGTACGGTTCTTTTTTACGTACAAGTTCGGGGACGCATCGGCGCCCCCGACCGGTATTGCAATATGCTGTTTTTGAGTTTCGGAAATTATTCGTCGGCTTCCTTCAGGCTGGCCCTTGCGGCGATCTCCTTCTCCTGGACATCTCCGGGCGCCTGCTCGTAACGGCAGAATTCGTATTCATAATCGCCGGATCCGCCGGTCATGGAACGGAGCGTCGTCGCGTATCCGCTGATTTCCAGCTCCGGAACTTCCGCCTCGATGATGGTCTTCTTGTTGCCGGTGGGGTTCATGCCCAGCACGCGGCCGCGGCGTTTGTTCAGATCGCCCATGACGTCGCCGGTGTACTTATCCGGAACGGTCACTCTCAGGGTGACGATCGGCTCCAGAAGAACCGGGCCGGCTTCCATGAAGCCCTTCTTGAAGGCCATGGAGGTTGCGGTCTTGAACGCCATTTCGGAAGAGTCCACCGGATGGTAGGATCCATCGTACAGAACCGCCTTCACGCCCACAACCGGATAGGCTGCCAGCGGGCCGGCAATGACCGCGTCCGCAAGGCCTTTTTCAACAGCCGGGAAGTAGTTCTTCGGAACGGATCCGCCGACGACTTCTTCTTCGAAGATGAAGGGCGTTTCCATATCGCCCGACGGCTCGAAGCGCATCTTGACATGACCGTACTGGCCGTGTCCGCCGGACTGCTTCTTGTATTTGGAATCCACGTCGGACTTTTTGCGGATGGTCTCGCGGAAGGCCACTTTCGGATCTTCCAGTTCCACCGCTACTTTATAGCGTTCCTGCAATTTGGAGATGATGACGTCAATGTGCTGATCGCCGATACCGTAGATCAGGGTCTGGCGGTTGGCGGAATCGTTCACGGTCTTGATCGTATTGTCTTCCTGCATCAGGCGGGCCAGGCCCTGGGCGACCTTGTCGACTTCTCCCTTGTTCACTGCCTTGTAGGCCTTGGAGGTATAAGGCTTGGCAAGCTGAACCTTCTCATAGGTGATCTGGTGCGCCTTGGTGGCAAGGGTATCGCCCGTGCGCGCTTCCAGCTTCGCGATCGCGCCGATATCGCCGGCGTTCAGGCAGGGAACTTCAATCGGTTTGGAGCCGCACAGGATGTAGAGCTTGGAAAGCTTTTCTTCCTTTTCCTGGGCGGTGTTGTACAGCGTATCGTCGTTTTTGATCGTTCCGGAGCAGACCTTGATGAGGGAATACTTTCCGAGGAACGGATCCACGATCGTCTTGAAAACATAGGCGGATTTGTCCTTGGCGCCGTCGTAGTCGGCCGCGAATTCGCCCTTGTCGTCCGTACCGGAAACCTTGCATTTGTCCGGGCTCGGGAAATAGTCCACGATCGCGTTCAGCAGGTTCGTTACGCCCAGAAGGGAGGTCGGGGCGCCGCAGCTGACCGGAACGAAGGAAACGTCCGCCACATTGGCTTCGATCGCCGTCGCGATCTCTTCATCCGTAAACTCTTCGCCGGCGAAGTATTTCTCCATGAATTCCTCGGAGGATTCCGCGACGGACTCAAACAGCGCGTCGTGGAACTCTTCCAGAACGCCTTCCAGCTCCGAAGGAATGGATGTCTCGACCATCTGTCCCTTGTCGCCGAAGTTAAACGCCTTTTTGCGGATTACGCTGACAAAGCCCTTGAAGCCGCCGTCCCGGATCGGGAGGGACATGGGTGTGATTTTATTTCCATAAAAGCTCTTCAGTTCGTCGACAATGCCCTTGTAGTTCACATCGTTCAGATCCATGTCGGTCACATAAAGCATACGGGGCAGGTTGAAGCGGTCGCAGAGCTCCCAGGCTTTGTGCGTTCCGACCTGAATCCCGGCCTTACCGGAAATAACGATTACCGCTGCGTCGGCAGCCGAGGCCGCTTCTTCCGCTTCTCCTACGAAATCGAAAAATCCCGGTGCGTCCAGTACGTTGATCTTTGTCTTGTTCCATTCGATGGGCACCAGCGAAGTGGAGATGGAAAACTTTCTCTTGATCTCCTCCTTGTCGAAATCGCTGATGGTGTTGCCGTCCGTTACCTTTCCCAGACGGGATGTAATCCCGGAAAGGTTGGCCATTGCTTCCACGAGCGAGGTCTTACCGGATCCGCCGTGTCCGAGCAGTACAACGTTTCTGATATTTGAGCTCTTATAAACCTCCATAACAAGTCCTCCAACATCTTTGTAGATTTAGCTTATTTATTTTACTAAAGAAACGGTGGCTGTGCAAGTGCGACTTCTGCCGCTCCCGCCGCCATTTCAGATCCGGGTCTGCATCTCGCCGTCCAGATCCTTCAGGATTCCTTCAAACTCGGAATAATACTTCTCGCGGCTGGCATGCCCTTCCAGTTCCAGATCCATCTTTCCCAGGTTGCCGATCACGGTGGGAATCCACTGGTACGGGACCGACACCGCCACATAGTCCTTCGGCCAGATCTCCCGGCCGTGGAGGCCGTGGACAAAGGCCGGAACCACGAAATTGATCTCCCCGGTCATGAACGGATAGACGAAAAGCCAGGAGCAGCCCATAACCGGGGTGCATTTGGATGAATAGCTGCATCCGGTGGAATAGGTCGCTGCCCGGAGAACCGGCTCCATCTGAGAAGGCGTTCCCGCGAAAATCAGGACGTCCGGAACCCGCTCCAGTTTCGGATAAGGAACGAAGGAAACGAAATTCACCGTTCCTTTCGGCAGTCTTTTGACCGAATAATACAGCCGGGCGTTGCAGCGGGGATTGTCGAAAACGCCGAGTCTCTCGCCGATCTGCCCGCTCAGGGCGGAAGGCGGGAACTCACTGATTCCGACCATGTTCTTTCCGACGCAGGTTTCCGTGTTCTCATCCGAAAAATAGAAAGGCTCCGCCTCCTGCTGGGCGTACTTAAGCATCTCGCAAAGAGACATTTTTTTCTCTTTATCCAGCTGCCGGATCCCTTCCGGACGGAAAAGGTCGTAAAAGATACCGATGGGCGGCAGGGAAAGGCCCAGGGTATCGATAATCGAAAAGTCCGTTTTGTCTGCCATGGCATGCTCTCCTTTCAGTAAAGCGGTTTCCCGCCTGATTCTTTTCTCAAAAGGCTTCGGCGGTCCCGGAAACGGGGAACGGCCGGTCCTGTCGTTCCGGTTTTATTCCGGCCGCCTGCAGTTCGGGCACCCGGTATTACGCGCCAGGATTTCCTCCATCTGAGCTTCCCGGATCTGCTTCTTCGCTCTCTCCAGCATCACTTCCTCGGCATTGCGGAGGGAGGTATAACCGGCCGCGAGGACGGTGGCAAGCTGTACGTCGTGCGCGTATTCCTTTCCATCCTTTTGCATCTGCTCAATCTGTTCCAGCAGAAGCTTCAGGGTCCGGTCGGAATAGGTCATCAGCTCGCCTTTCTGATAGGTTTCCACCGAGGTGCTGCCCGGGAATTCATCGGCGGTATGAAGAGGACGGCCCCCCAGGGCGATCAGCGGATATTCCGCGCGGAGACGGTCGGTCTGCTCTCCCAGGATGGCCCAGATTTTTTCAACCATTTCCTTTTTCTCTTCTGAGATTTCCGGAAGTTCCGAACGGAAGATTTCGTAACCGGCGGGGTCGGTCGCCGCCATCATATGAATATATTTTTCCCGCGGCAGATTCCTTCCGGCCGCTTCCGCTTCCTTCAGATCCTGCAGATAGCTTTCACAGACCTCCTGACTCCACACTTCGTACTGGGCGCCCCGCATCCTGCGAAAGCCGTTCAGGTTCTCCTGGCAGTCTGCCCGGGTCTCTCCGTTCACATTGTGGAACATGGGCCATTCCACCCTGAGGATTTCCTCGATCACCTCGTTTTTATTCATAAGCTGTTCCTTTCTTTCACGCATGAAGCAATATGCTCTGATATTCCTTTTATATTATACCCCGATCCCCGCTCTTCGCAATCATAAACCGCTTTGGCTTCCAATTATTCGTGAGGAAAAGCTTCCTGCGAAAACGCTTTTCTCCAGTGTCCCGAAGGGGACAGTCCCCTTCGGGACACTGTCATGAAAAAGTGCCTGCAAAAACGGTTTTCCCCTGTGTAACACAATGCTTAATGTTTCAGCAAATAATTGATTGCGTTTAAAGTATCTGTTGAAGCATAATGGAATCGTACAAAAGGATCATACCGGGTCATAATGGCCCTGCAGCCCCAGCGGGCAAAGGACAATCACTCATTATTATCAACGGAGGAAAGAATCAATGGAAGCAAACACTTCGAAACTCAGCCCCGTCATGGAAAACGGAGTCATCTCCACCCTCACCAGCGAAGAAAACCTTCGGCTGAACAAAGACGTTTATGCCCACGCCTGTGAAGTGGATGTCAAACCGCTCCCCATCGAGCCTTTCGATAAAGAATGGGGCGTCGGCCTTTCCGGAAACACTCCGGAGCCCTCACCGTTCCCTCGCATCAACAATATTCTGAAGGTTACGGAACGCACCACCAACGGCTTCGTAGCTCCCGACCGTGCCGAGCAGGTCACCCGGGCTTACAAGGATCATATCGGCGAATCCCAGGAAATCAAATGCGCCTACGGCATCGCCTATACTCTGGAAAACACGCCGCTGTTCATTTATGACGACGAGCTGGTTGTCGGCGGACTCGGCTGTGATAAAAAGGGCGCTCCGGTCCATCCCGAATTCGGTCTGGACTGGGTCTGCAATGAAATGCGTGACGGCCTGATGGATTACAGCGAGCAGCGTACCCACGACTACTTCTCCTATACGGAAGACACCCAGAAGCGCATGGAAGCCATCGAAGACTTCTGGGCCGGCCAGACGGTGGAAGCCTATACCAATTCCCTTCTGACGGAAGAACAGTTAAAGGGCTCCCATGCCGGCAAAGGCGTTTTCTTCTCCGATGCCTACATCTTCTGCGGTGCCGGACATCTCGGACTGGATTATGACCGTCTTCTGAACATGGGCTTCGGCGGCATCCGCAAAGAAATTGAAGAGGAAATGGCCAAACTGGACATGTCCACTCCGGAAGGCCTGGAGCGTCATGATTTCCTCCGCGCCGCGCTGATCACCAATAAAGCCGCGACGCGTCATATCGAACGTTACGCGGAAATGCTGGCGGAGAAGGCAAAACAGACGGAAGACCCCGGCCGGAAAGCCGAACTTCTTCAGATGTCCGTGAACTGCTCCCATATTGCCGAAAAAGCGCCGGAAACCTTCTGGGAAGCCATCCAGCTGGTACATCTCGCCAACTGCATGATCCTGATCGAATGCAACGGCCACTCCATCTCCTACGGCCGTTTTGACCAGTACATGTATCCCTTCTATAAACATGATATTGAAAACGGAATCGCCACCCGCGAATTCATGCAGGAGCTGATCGAAAACTTCTACATCAAGATCTGGGACCTGAACAAGCTCCGCAACCATATCCTGATCAAGACCTTCGGCAACGGCGGCATCGGCGGTCCCGCGCTGACCCTCGGCGGTCTTCGTCCCGACGGAACCGACGGAACCAACGATCTGACCTTCATGGCTCTGGATGCCAACGCGCATGTCCGCGTTCCGAATCCCTGGCTGGCCGTCCGTCTTCATACAAAAACGCCCTGGGAGCTGCGCGTCAAGACCGCGAACGTCATCCGTCTGGGCACCGGCGAACCGAAAATCTTCAACGATGAAGTCACCATTCCCAGCATGATGTCCTCCGGCGTCTCCCTGGAAGAAGCCCGTGACTACCAGGTCGTCGGCTGTGTGGAGCCCGATGTTTCCGGAAAGACCTACGGCTGGCACGACGCAGGACATATGAACATGGTTAAAGTGCTGGAGCTGGCTCTCAACAACGGCCGCTGCTTCCACTGCACCAGCGAATGCCCGCGCTGGGAAAAATGCGGGGCTCTGGGAAAACGCCTCGGAATCGAAACCGGCGACCTGCGCACCATGACCAGCTTTGACCAGGTCCTGGATTCCTTCGACAAGCAGATGAAATACTGGTGCGACCAGATGGTATCCCTTCTGAACGCGGTGGATATCGCCCATCAGAACGTCCGTCCCCTTCCCTTCCTTTCCACCATCATGTACGGATGCGTCAAGAACGGAAAGGATGTGACCAAGGGCGGAACCAAATACAACTTTATCGGCCCGCAGGGCATCGGCATCGGAACCGTCGGCGACGGTCTGTCCACGATCAAGCAGCTGGTCTTCGATGAAAAGAAAGTGACCGGCAGCGAACTTCTGGACGCCGTGGAAGCCAACTGGGTCGGCCACGAAGCCCTGTATGCCTATGTCAACAGCGACAAGGTCCATCATTACGGAAACGATGACGACTACGCCGACGAGCTGACGAAATTCGGCATGGACACCTACTGCAAGCATATCGAGAACCGTCCGACCGCGCACGGCGGACATTTCCAGCCGGGCGCCTATTCCGTCACGGTCAACGTAGCACACGGCGTTCACACCTGGGCGTCCGTAGAAGGACGTACTGCCTATGAACCGGTTTCCGACTGCATGGGTGCCGTTCATACCCACTGCTGCAGCCATGACCTGAAGGGACCGCTTGCCATCTGCAAGTCCGTCACCAAGATGGATCATGCCCGCGCTACCAACGGCACGCTGCTGAACTGGAAGTTCTCTCCGACGGCCCTGGCCGGCGAAACCGGAAGAGACAATTTCATCGCCCTGATCGACGAGTACATCGCCCGCGGCGGAATGCACAGCCAGTTCTCCGTCACCAGCCAGGAAACCCTGGTGCAGGCTCAGAAGCATCCGGAAGACTACCGCGACCTTCTGGTACGAGTAGCCGGTTACAGTGCCTATTTCGTTGAGCTGAACAAACAGCTGCAGGACGACATTATCGGCCGTACAAGTCTCTCCTTCGACTGATAACGCTGTCCATAACCCGGAATAGCACGGTAAGAGCGGGGATTCGTCCCCGCTCTTATTGTTTTCGGATTCTTCTTTCATTGCGATGAAGAAAGACCGGGATTCATACATTTTCCAGAGCTGTCTCTGTTTTTGTATGAATCCCGGTCCTCACAAAGCTGAAAACGGCGGCGCAGAACTGGAAATGGCGGCACAGAACCGTCCCCGTGCCGCCGCAAAACCGGAAATGGCGACACGGAACCGTCCCCGTGCCGCCATTTTCTTCTCAGCCTCTTCGTTTCGAAGCGGCCTCCGGTAGCTTCCGGCTGGATCCTGCCACTGCAG
>CADBNG010000026.1 GCA_902795985.1 uncultured Lachnospiraceae bacterium | reverse complement strand
GTCTGCATGGAAAAATGCAATGTGCGCTATCTGACGCCCGACCAGATCGGGGACCTCTGTGATTTCGCGACGGCGGATGTATCGTTTATTTCGCTGACAAAAATCCTTCCGGCGCTTTCGGCGCTGATAAAGGAAGAAGGGGAGATCGTCGCGCTGATCAAGCCGCAGTTTGAGGCGGGGCGCGAAAAAGTCGGAAAAAAAGGAGTGGTCCGGGATCGTTCCACCCATCGGGAAGTAATTGCAGGTATTCTGGAGTTTGTACAGGATCTCGGCCTGTGCGTCCGGGGACTGACCTTTTCCCCGGTGAAAGGACCCGAAGGCAACATTGAGTACCTGCTCTGGCTGAAGAAGTCCTCTTCCCCGGAGACTGTACCTCCGGAAGAATTCTGTGATATAATTAACAGAACGGTCGATGAAGCGCACAATGAACTGGACCATTAACCGGTTTATCCGCAGATAACAGCAACGGAAGAGTATAAGATGAGAAAATTCTTTATCGTGACCAACCGGGCGAAGGACGCCGACTGGTCCTTTACGGAGAGGATCCGCAGTTATATTGAAAGCAAAGGGGCGGAATGCGTCACACAGCCCAAAAACATGCAGGTTGACGAGGCGCTGTCCATTCCGGAAGATACGGAATGCATTATTGTCCTGGGCGGAGACGGAACCCTTCTGCAGACCGCAAGAGAAACCCATCGGATGCAGATCCCTCTGATCGGCATCAATCTCGGTACGCTGGGGTATCTTTCCGATATCAATAAAAACTCCATCGAACCGGCTATAGACCGCCTGATCGCGGATGAATATACGGTGGAGCACCGGATGATGCTGTATGGAAAAGTCATCCGTAAAGGCAAGGTCATCGCGAAGGATACGGCTCTCAACGATATTGTCATCAGCCGTGAAGGCAATCCGAAAATGATTTATCTGGAAAACTACGTGCGCGGAAAGATTCTGAACCGCTACCGGGCGGACGGCGTGATCGTGTCCACCGCCACCGGATCCACCGGATACAGCCTTTCCGCGGGGGGCCCCATTATTTCACCGGAATCGGATCTGTTCCTGCTTACGCCGCTGGCGCCCCAGTCCATGATCAACCGCAGCGTGATCCTTCCGCCGGAAGACGGGATCACCGTAAGGCTGGGAACGGACAAATACGGCGGAAAAGGCAATGCCACCGTCATTTTCGACGGGGATACCCATATTGAGATTTCCAGCGGCGACGAAGTGCAGATCCGTAAATCGAATAAAGATACGCTCATCGCGAAGATTTCCAACACCACATTCCTGGACGTTCTTTATCAGAAGATGAATCCGATCACAATCACGGAGGTGCTGAATTGAAAAACTCCAGGCAGACGGAAATCGTAAGGCTGGTCCGGGAACGGGAAATTGAAACGCAGGCCGAACTGGCTTCGCTGCTGATGCAGGCCGGCTTTTCCGCCACGCAGGCCACCATTTCCCGTGACATACGGGAATTGAAACTTTATAAAACCATGACGAAAAACGGCCGTTCCTGTTACGCGGCTCCCGGTCCGGAACTTCAGCCGGAGCGGTACCGGAGGGTCCTGAAGGAATCCGTCGTATCCGTTACTGCAGCAAAGTCCCTGATCGTGATCCGGACGGTACCGGGAATGGCCATGGCGGCGGCCGCGGCCCTGGATGAATGGCATCATAACGGTATCGCCGGCTGTATCGCCGGTGATGATACGATATTCTGCGCGATGAATCTTCAGGCCGGTGAAGAGGATCTCATTAACGATATTCAAAAACTTCTGACCGAATAAGCAATGCTTCTGAATCTTCATGTGAAAAATATTGCCCTGATCCGTGAGGCGGATATCGATTTATCCGGAGGGCTCAACATTTTTACCGGTGAAACCGGAGCGGGAAAATCCCTGCTGCTGGGATCTGTGAATCTGGCGCTGGGAAGGCGCCCCGGTCCCGGAATCCTGCGTCACGGGGAAGACCATGCCCTGGTGGAACTGACTTTCCAGATCGAAAACGAGAGGACACGTCAGCTTCTCGAACAGGAGGGGGTCGAGGCGGAAGACGATCTGATTGTGATCAGCCGGAAAATCTCCGGTTCGAAAAGCATCTTCCGGGTGAACGGAGAAGGATCCTCCGCGTCCCAGATCAAAAGGCTGGCAGCGGGCCTGCTGGATATCCATGGGCAGCATGATCATCAGTCGCTGCTGTACAGCGACCGTCAGCTG
>CADBNG010000025.1 GCA_902795985.1 uncultured Lachnospiraceae bacterium | reverse complement strand
TTTCCCGCGCCTTTTCACCCAATATTCCAAAAACGGCTTACATAAAGCATCCGTTGGCCCAAACCCCCACGGAATCTCCCGGCTCTTTACACCAGTCCGCCCGCCGCAAGCCATTTCTTTACACGGCCGGCTGCCTTTGCCGCTTCACTTCCCGTGACGGACAGGCCTTTCTTTACCGCCGCCCCCGGGCAGGCTTTTTTAATATCCCGTTCACTTCCGCCCATGCCGCTGCCTTCGTTGGTGCAGAGCGGAAAAATCGTCTTGCCTGAGAAATCGAACTTCTCAAGGAAAGTGAAAACGGCCATCGGCATAGTGCCCCAGTAGTTCGGGTACGCCAGGATCACGGTATCATATTCGTCAATGGACTCCGGCACGGACACCAGTTCCGGACGGGCCTTCGCGCGGAGATCCCTCTTGGCTTCCTCGATGCAGGTCATATAAACCGGCGAATAGGGCTCCTTCATTTCAATCTTAAAGGTATCCGCCGAAATCATTTCCTTCATATCGTTCACGATGATTTCCGTATTTCCGACCTTCACATATTTCATCGCTCCGCCGAAATAATTCTCGTCTGCTCTCGAAAAGAACGCGATCAGTGTCTTAGCCATGGTGGTTTCCTCCGCTTTATGAATGATTTTTTTAAACTGCTTTTTCCAACGGCTCTATTCTCGCACATTTCAATTGCATTATCCAATCAAAAGTTTGTCAGCGTCCGGAAAAAGCAACAGCACCCTGCCCTGAGGCAAAGTGCTGTTAAAAATCTGCCGCGTCCCGATCCGCGCTATCTCTTTTTATAGAGAATCAGTTCCGGATTCTCCCCGTCCTTTTCATAAGTGCAGACCAGGATGAAATCCATATTTGCAAGAACGCCGAAGCAGAGCCCTTCCTGAATGTCCGATTCCAGCTGATTGCCGAGATAGGTCGTCTGATCATCCAGAAACTTTACCTTCTCTCCGTTCGGAAGCCGGTATTCCAGATTGACATATTTCCCCACAAGAGCATTCAGGGCTTCCAGCCGGGGCATCCCGTCAATATGAAGATCATTGATCTCCCCGATCAGCTGGTTTTTAAAGGCTTCAAACTGTCCGTCATCGCTGAGCTCTTCATATCTTTTCCAGTAATCCAGCTTCGGCAGCATCTGCTTCATATAAGAACGCGCCTGCTCTTCGGAGAACCCCTCCTGCACCATATGGGGAATACATACCCGGATCAGGTCGTCCATATTACTGTAGGTGTAGGTCCCGTCGGCGTAACACCATTTACAGTACTCTTCATTAAGTGATCCGTCTTTATTTCTGCCGATGATTTCATCTTCCAGCGGCATTCCGCAGCACTGGCAGACCAGCTGCCTGGGCGAACCCAGCAGGGTATTGATCGACACCCCGAATTCCTTTGACAGGATTTTCAGCGTATCCGTATTCGGCTGCGTTTCCCCGTTTTCCCAGCGGCTGACCGCCTGACGGGTGACCAGAACCCGTTCCGCCATCTGGTCCTGGGTCAGATTATTTTTCACGCGAAGCTGCTTTAAGATCTCTTTTGTTTCCATAAATGATTCCTCCGGCATTATTCTGGCTTCATTATGCCGGCTGCGGGGGCAGGTTGCAAGCAACGGGCTGTTGCGGACGGCGCGATCCGTCAAGCCCTGTATTATCCTTCTACTCCCACTTCTTCCACACCTCAGGCTGATACCCGACCGTGGCCTGTTTTCCGTTCCGGACAACCGGCAGCCTGATCACCGACTGGTTTTCGAACACTTTTTCCGCCCGGTCCTCCGCCGCGATATACTGAATCAACGCCAGAAGATCTTTATCCCTGCAGTCCGGATCGATCATCGCATCCACGCCGCCGACCGCTGCTGCCACCGACTGGAATTCGCCCCTGCTCAGGCTCTTCTCTTTCATGTCAACGAACTGGAACCGGATGCCCCGTTCCTTGAAGAAGCGCTCGGCTTTCTTTGTATCCTGGCTTTTCTTTGTTCCAAATATCTGAATATTCATCTTCTTCTCCTGCGGTTAACGTATCATTCTTCCCCTGCAGTATGCTGTTCAAATTGTTTCTCATCCAGATACTTCACCACCTTTGCCGGGCTTCCGACAACGACTGCATAATCCGGAACATCCTATTCGTCTCCCCAATACTCCTTCTCGTCCCGAACCGCCTCCAAATAATCCTCCAATGTATCGTAGTCCTCTTTTTCCACACCTACGTCATTGTCCGGCCAGCGGTCCCGGACCTCATCCATGTAATCCTCTTCATCGTCGTAGTCGTCCATATCAATGCCGGCATCGTTGGGCTGCCAGAAGATTTCTTTTCGCTCATTCACAGCTCTCATATAAGAAGCTTCGTCGTCATAATCCTCTTTGTCGACGCCAAAGTCATTGTCCGGCCATCCTTCACGTTCTTCTTCCAGCATCTCGCATAATATCGTTGCCGCGGCAGCTGCCATGCCCTGACGACCGACAAACTCGGCAATGGCTTCGTCTTCCTGACGGCGGCGTTCCAGTTCCTGCTCTTTTTTTTCTTCTTTTTTACGTTTAAAAATGCTCATAATTTCCGTACCTCACCCGTCATATTCCTCTTCCCAATACTCCTCTGCCTCATCCATATCTTCAAACTCACCTTCGTAGTCTTCATACAGCGCTTCCGCATCGTCGCGATCTTTGGAACTCTTCGAGCTTCCGGCTTTCGATTTATTTGTACTCTTGCTCTTTGTCTCCGACTTCGCAGGCGATTTTTTCCCTTTATGTTTTTCGCACATGCCGCCCTTCGTCAAAGCCTTATTCGGGCAACCGTTATATGCGCATTTATGATCCGAACAATAGCTGCTTCCCAGCACTGTATAAGCGACGCGATAGCACCCCTCCACATCGCAGGTATGATAGTAACAGTACGTTCCTCCGGTTACCGCATTGTTCTTACACCCCGATACCGCGCAGGTTTTATACTTTGGTTTGTGTTTTTCGCAATACCCGTCATATGTAACAACCCGGTCCATACATCCCGGCTTTTTACAGGTGTGTTCAATACAATACTTTCCCCCTTTTTGCGGCGTCCTGCTGCAAAGCGGATACTGACAGCCATGAACCGAACAATAGCTTGTCCAGCTGCTTTGTCTTTCATTCTTACAGCCGCTGACGATACAGCGATTTGCTGCTTTGGCACCCTGAAAAACTGCCGTGCAGGAGCC
>CADBNG010000024.1 GCA_902795985.1 uncultured Lachnospiraceae bacterium | reverse complement strand
GAGGTAGCCGGAGCGGGCGCACTCGGGGGCCTGGCGGCCGTTCATCGGGTTGATGCCGTTGTTGATCGCCATCAGCAGCGCGATCGCCCAGAAGATGCCGTTATGACCCATCGCGGAGCCGTTCGGCGCCGGATAATCGTTGCCGGAACCGGTGACCTCCTGGCAGCCGATGAACGCGAAGTTCCGCGCATCTTCAAGGCTGAAGCCCAGCTCTTTCATCAGTGCGGGGATGATCACGTCGTCATTCTGCAGCAGGGGCAGCCCGCCGACGCGGGCAGACGCCGCCATCGCGCATTCCCACATCTCCTTCGGAGTATTCTTCGTCACACGCAGCGAAATCGTCGGGTCATGCAGATCCAGACGGGCCATGGCTTCAAGGACCATATAGGACACCGGATTCACGGCGTCCTCTCCGGTCTCCGGAATCGTTCCGCCGATCGTAGTGTGCTGGAACGAGTTTCCGATACCGGCGGTCTGCGCATTCACGCCGAAGCCGCCTCCGTAGAAGGTGTTGATCTTCAGGAAAAAGCCGTCGACATACTCCTGAGCCTCGTCCAGCGTGATCCGTCCGGCCTCAAGATCCGCCTTCAGGAACGGCCAGGTGTACTGGTCGAAGCGGCCCATGCTGATAACGCCGGGATCATTCTCCGCCTTCAGGAACACATCATACAGCATCGCCATCTGGCAGGCTTCCCAGAACGTACGGGGAGTCCCGGTCGCGATCCAGTCCAGACTCTGCGCACGGTCCGCATACTCCGCTTTTTTCGCAGGGTCCTCCGCCTTCGCCGACAGTTCGCGGGCCAGGTCCGCATAGCGGCGGGTCAGTGTGATCGCGCCGTCGCAGGCTACCGTTGCCGCCTTATAGAACATATACTGTCCGATTTCGTCGCCCATGATATTGCCTTCATGCTCATCCAGCCAGTCCTGGGCCTGCTTGCGAATGGCGCCATAGCCCTTCGCGATGATGTTCTGGTATCCGGGGGTCAGATGTCCCGGCGGCAGATAAACAGGCCAGCCGCCGACCTTGCCTGAAGGATTCGCCTGCAGGACGAACAGATCCTGTACACCGTCCGGGAGCCAGTCCAAAGCGTCGAAGCCTCCCTCAATCTGCGCGCGCTCCTTCGCGATCTCACGCAGCTCCGCCAGATCTTTCGGCGAGATCGCCATCAGCTGCTTCGAATAAAAAGGATCGTCGAGCGGCGCGTGATGCAGGCCGTCCTCCATGATCGGCCAGGTATTCTCGATATCCACGGACAGCCACATGATGCCGCCGCCACCGGTGTTTGCCCCGCCCCAGCCTTTATTGCCCAGGCCGCCGAAAAAATACTCATCCTCCTGAATGTTCAGGGGCATGCGTTCCAGCACGTAAAGGGAAATGTATGGTTTCTGAAGCATCGGAGGGTACTTGATGTACTTCTTCAGGGCCTCCAGCTGCAGACGCGCCTTCTCCGCGTCCGCGACCATGAGTCTGTCCCGGACCGCCGCTTTCAGACGGCCGACACGTTCCGTATACGGTTTAAAAGTATACATTGCATTCTCCTTTCCCGAAAAAAGCGTATACTATCCGGCAAATACCTCTGTTTTCTCTATGGAGATCATCCTGAGAACGCAAAGCTGCTCTCCGGTTCTTTGCTGCAGGATTACAACTCTTTATCCTGTATTCTTGTTATGATATTTTACGGGATATAAAGAAAACAGTCAATGAAATCGCCTCCATCCGTAAAACGGACAGAGGCGATTTGGTGTTCTGACTGCGGTGACTTCCGGTTCTTTATTTCCCGCTATGATTATGATTGTATTCCGGTCAATCACACATTAAACTTGTCAAATTTCGGCATTTCCATGTTGTCGATCTTCCACTCTTTTTCTTCCTTGACCAGGGAAAGCTCCAAAGTGCCCTCCATCTTGTCTTCGTACTTGAATCCAATAATCCCTTTGGCGGTTTCCGAACCTTTCATGATGTCTTTTACGGTCCATACGCAGTCTTTCACGTGATCACGCAAAAAGATTACCGCGTTTCCGGATTCGTTTTTCTGACCCGACTGCGATGTAAATATTCCGCTGATCAGTCCAACTCCGCTTGAAACCATCGTGAGCGTTTCAAACTTCTTTTTTCCTCCGGATGTCAGATAAGGTTTCAGTCCGTCAAGGCCGGTTTTTTTAATATCTTCCAATGCCTTCTCCACTACATATTCCGGACTCATGCGTTTCATAAAACCAATTGCCATAACAGTAGTACTCCCTTCATATATATTTAATTTTCTGTTTAATTATTGACAGGCGGCAAAGTAATTAATATGTAACTTTCCGTGAAAAAAAGTACATCAGTTCCGCGATTTTTCTGCTGTCAAAAGGACAGTCGTTTTCGATCCATTCACGCAGCATGCCAACCGTTCCGTTGGCGATATAGATACGTATATGTAATTATATTGATTTTAAAATAACATAGCACAATATTTATGTCAAAAAGAAGAAGCGGCGGATATCTGCACCGGCAAATATTCTGAGTATATAAAAAAGCAATCAGGAAAAGCAAAGAAGGATCAAGGGTTTATCACAGCCCAAGATCCTTCTTTGACGACAAGGGGACGGTTCTCTGCCGCCATCCTTTTTTTATTCCCGGGATTCTTTCAACGGTAAAATGAACCGCAAAGGGATTCCGATCAGCACTCAAATCCCCCATCGACCTTGATCAGCTGTCCGTCGATAAATGAAGAGTCATCTGACGCAAGGAAAAGGGCTACCGTAGCAATGTCTTCAGGCTGTCCGACCCTCTTCATGGGACATCCGTCGATCATTCCCTGTAATACGGAAGGTCCTCCGATACTGTCTACCATGGCTGTATGGATTGCTCCGGGAGCGATGGCATTGACCCTGATTTCCGGTCCGAGCTCCCATGCCATAGATTTGGAAAGTCCCGCCATGGCATGTTTGGAGGAAATATATGCGGCAAATCCATGATGCGCCGCATAGGAAGCAACAGAAGCGATATTGACAATAACGCCCTTGCCTTTCTCTTTCATGACAGGCGCTACAAGCTGGCAGAGTCTGAGCGCGGAATCAACATTAACTCTGAACACTCTGTCCCACTCTTCTATGGATACATCCTGAAGTGTTGACATGCTCAGCATTCCCGCGTTATTAACGAGGATGTCAACCGTACCATAAGCGTCCATGGTCTTCTGGACGATCTCCTCGCAAAAGCCCAGGTCCGATGCGTCTCCAAGAACATAGATTGCTTCATTTCCTTCGGATTTGATTCTGTCCACGACGGCCTTCGCACGCTCTTCGTTTCTGCCGACGACCACAACTTTTGCGCCTTCCTGAGCAAACAGCACCGCCGTTGCTCTTCCCATTCCTGAGGTTGCTCCTGTAACAATTGCTACTTTGTTTTCGAGTTTCATTTGTCTTTTCCTTTCTAAAAATATAAAGTTACAAAATAATTCAAAACTGAAATTATTCCAAGCTAAAATAACATACTATACCGGATTTGTGAAGACGACAGGGGGACGGTTCTCTGCCGCCATTCTTTTTTCATTCGATATGACGACAAGGGAACGGATTTTTGTGCAATAGAAATGTTTAAAGAGGGTGTGACGGAAACTGTTCCGCACACAACGAAAAAAAATGTATCACTCCAGACAGCGTCTCAGATCTTCAGCTGTCTGAATTGTACGGATCCGGACTTTCTTCCCCAGTGCCCGGGCTGTTCTTTTACACAGGCCGGAGAGAACCTGCCCCGGGCAATGATCTCCAGAGCCATCCTCTCCAGCGTATCCCCTGCGATCAGCTCTGCCTCCCGCCAGAAAGCTTTTTCCAGACCGTCTTCGGCAGCAGACGACAGCAGTTCCGGAAAAGCTGCCGTTACTTCAGAAAGGTATTCGTCAACAATATCCCGGAAAATATCCATATAGGCCCGTTCCGGGATCATCTGCAAGCGTGACATCCTGTTTCTCCCCGACATACCGGAATTTCTCATCAGAAGCTTACCGGCTGGCGTCCTGTTCGTTTTATAGTGGTATATTACGAAGAACAAAGAGATTAGTCAAACGACTAAGCCGCGCAGCTGCTCCTTTTATAGGATTCCTCCTTCAGGACGATCCCTGCCTTTACCGGATTATTATGTATATACGGGAGGTTTTTATCCGTGGCTAAAGCCGGTTGGTGTCCACCTGCATAGCAGGTGGTTTATTTGTTTTCAAGGCTTTAAATCTTTGGTCAAATACATTTTCGAGCCTTGAAAACAGGCCATACCAACAAGAATCCGTGAGAAGTGCCTTGTTCACAGGCCTTTCTCACGGATTTTCGCTTCGTTCGACAGAGGATTCGAACTCAGTTCGCCAATTCAAGAACTGCTGTGAGCGGAACACAGCTTCTCTCACGGCTTGCTGCAGTCAAGCAGGATCTTACAGTATTTCGACTGATGAAATACCTCAAAACTCTCTACCGCTTCCGCAAGCGGCATGATGTGCCCTATGATTTTATCTGCTTGGATCCGGTCAACGGTATTGATGGAACGGGGCATGATCGTCTGATTGGTAAATACGGTCTGAATGCGCCCCTCCTTCATATAGAGTTCATGAAGGTTGAGCGGCATTTCGAACGTCGGCGGGAATACAGCAAAATAAACTGCTGTTCCGCAGCGCGCGAGGATCTTGAGGGGCGTCTGTGCAGATTTTGTAGAACCGGACATTTCAAAGACCTGGTCAAATCCCTTTCCGTCAGTGATCTCCATTGCACGGGCTTCAACATCCTCATTGAACGGATCGATCACATATTTTGCGCCCATCTCAAGCGCCATTTGTCTTTTTTCCGGAACCGGATCAATAGCGGTGATATTTGCCGCTCCGGACAGGATGATAAGGTTAAGCATGATGGAGCCGATGCCGCCTACTCCCGCGATCGCAACATTTGCGCCATGACGGATCGGTGCAAGATCCATCGCGCGGATACAGCAGTTGACCGGCTCTGTGAGCGCATATTTCTTCAGATCCGCATCATCGGGCAGTTTATAGATGGTTTTACAGTCCGTAACGACATATTCCGCAAAGCAGCCTGTCGCCACCTGGTTGATGCAGTACTGTGTTTTTCCTGCCTTGCAGTTCTCGCACATACCGCAGTGCGAGACCGGGAAAAGCGTGACCTTGTCTCCCACTTTGTATCCCGCTTTTTGTGCTTCTTCGCCAATCTCCACAATGGTACCGGAACCTTCATGGCCAAGGGGAGCCGGCGGCTGCGCACCCATGACATGCTGTTCGACCTGATGCACATCACTTGCACAGATCGCCGCGTATGCCATTTTGACCTTCACTTCGTTCGGCCTGATCTCGGGAATCTCGACCTCTTTCAGTTCGATCTCACTATCATGTGTCCACCAGAGTTGTTTCATTGTCGCCATATTGTTTCCCTCCTGCAAATCATTATATAGACTGATTTATTATTCGATGCTTCTGTATCTGATTTTACCATATTCTAAGCCGGATTGAAAAAAACTGTGTCAATAACTGCAAAATACTTCATTTCCGATATCGCTTTGGAAACCGGTCATGATAATGCCGGTTATTTTTGCAAGACATTTAAAAAAAGATATGGGATAAGCCCTTTGCAATACAGAAAAGATTTATAAAACAATTATAGGGTAATTCTGCTAAAGACTGTTTACCAGTTTCCTGTTGCCGGTCAGCATTTGCGTCATTCTGTCAGCAGGACTTTTATTCAGCGGATGCGCAGATATGTTATCGCTAAATACCTTTTCAAATGATACAGCTGCAGACGAAAACAGCAGTTACAGCATAACCATCAATTATCCTGAAAATGACAGCAGGGAAAGCATGGAAGATGCTGATATAGAAACTGTCCTGGAAGATGCGGAAGAGGAACCGAAAATCGATCCGGAACTTGATGCAGCAGTACAGGAGCGCTTAAGCATCCAGTATATCACGCTTAACGAATACTCCCGCCCCGGCGATGCGCTGACTGAAGTGAATAATATTGTTGTCCATTATCTGGGAAATCCCGGTACGACCGGTCAGGAAAACCGGGACTACTTTGATTCTCTTGCCAATTCCGGCGAAGAATATGCCAGTACACATTTTATTATCGGTCTCGAGGGCGAGATCATACAGCTTATCCCTCTTGACGAGATTTCCTACTGTTCCAACGACCGGAACTACGATACGGTCGCGATTGAATGCTGTCATCCGGATGAAAGCGGTGTCTACACGGATGCAACTTATGAGTCTCTCGTTCTTCTGACCGCCTGGCTCTGTGAATATTTTGATCTGGATTACACGGATATTATCCGCCACTATGACGTCACAGGAAAAATCTGTCCCCGCGCTTTTGTAGAAAACGCGGATTACTATTATTCCTTCAAAACGGATGTTGCGAACACCATGGGGGCTGAACTCACCCTTGAAGAGGTCGCCGCTGCCAGTGATGATGATTTTATGACTTCCGAAGAAGTGGAGCGGTATTTCGCGCAGGAACAGGAAGAAGAGTTCTGGAGACCTGAACCGCCCAAAGGCGACTTCGGAGGCGGCCCGGAGGGCCGGCCTCCCCGGTGAACAGAGGTGAACAGTTTTTTGCAAAAGAAATTCGCCAGAAAGTACTTATTTATAGTACTCTCCGACGAAATTCACTCACGTGCGCTAGAGGATTCGAACCCCCGGCCTTTTGGTCCGTAGCCAAACGCTCTATCCAGCTGAGCTAAGCGCACACGCTGTTGCCAGCGAAAGATATGTTACTCCAATCGAAGAAATTTGTCAACCTTCCTGTCGGGAAAAACTTTCTGCTTCCGCCCGGCCTCTTCGCTCCGCCGGATTGTGAACAGAAACTCACACGCCGATTGCCATGATCCTCTTCAGGCTTTTTTCCAGGATCCCGATCTCTTCTTCCGTATTGTAAAAGGCGGGGGAGATCCGGACGGCGCCGTCGATGCCGAAGGCACGCACAAGGGGCAGGGCACAGTGATGTCCGGAACGGACGGCAATGCCCTGGGTGTCCAGAAGCTTGGCGACGTCATAGCTGCTCAGGCCGTCCACGGTAAAGCTGATCGCGCCGGCCCGTTTTTTCGGCCGGCCGAGAATGCGGATACGGTCGAACTGCCCGAGCACTTCCTCAATATTTTGAAGAAGTGAATCTTCCATGGCTGCGATGCGGTCCATTCCGATGGAATCCAGATAAGAAACCGCCGCGTCCAGACCGACGATACCGGTCAGGTTCGGCGTTCCGGCTTCGAATTTCAGCGGAGGTTCTTCGAAAAGCGTGATCCGGTCGGTTACATCCTTGACCATTCCTCCGCCGTAATTGGCCGGCTTCATCATTTCAAGAAAATCCATTTTCCCGTACAGGATGCCGGTGCCGGTGGGACCGCCGATTTTATGGCCGGAAAAAGCCAGGAAATCACAGTCCAGATCCCTCACGTCGATTTTCGCATGCCGCATTGCCTGGGCCGCGTCCACGAGAACGGCAGCTCCGGCCTCATGCGCTGCCGCCACGATCTCTTTAACGGGATTGACGGCTCCGGTCACGTTGGAAACGAAGGTTACGGCCACCAGAAGCGTATGTTCGTTCAGGAGTTTCCGGAAAGCTTCCATATCCAGATCTCCTTCCCTCGTGATTGGGCAGACGACAAAAGAGGCTTCCTTCATGGGGGTAATCTCCCGCCACGGGAGATAATTGGAATGATGTTCCATCTGAGTGGTCAGAACCGCTTCCCCCTGCGCCAGGAACGTTTCGGTAAAGGATCGTGCCACCAGGTTGATGGCGGATGTGGTTCCGTAGGTAAAGACAATCTCCTCCGGTTTTGCTGCTCCGATGAACCGGGCGATATTCGCGCGGGCCTCTTCCATTTTCGCGGTGGAAATGTCGCTCAGCGTATGGATTCCCCGGTGCACGTTGGAATGACAATGGTTCTGCTGCCATGCCATGGCTTCCATAACAGGACGGGGCATCTGCATGGTAGCGGCATTGTCCAGATAAATCAGCGGATGGTCTTTGATCTTTTGATCCAGTATCGGGAAATCTTTTCGATATTCGTTCATCTTCTTCTGCGAACTGCAGTCTCCTTTTACAAATTGAAATCCGCTTACTGCGGCCGGCTCATGAAGCGTTCCATGTCTATGATAATCACTTTGCAGGATTCTGTCAAAATAAACACAATGAAACCGCAGATGAAAGATTTTGATAGGGGCAGTTCGGTCTTTTATCGCTTCAGATTGTGCAAATTCACAAAAAAACGTCATTTTCGACTTGCGCAAGGGGATTGCACACTGGTACAATAGGAATTGAAAATGAAAACGGTTTTTGTTCGTTGTCACTATATCGGAACAGGGAGGTGCCCTCCATAATGAAAATCAGCTTCAATCTGATCCTTGACTGGCTGAAAGAGTATTCTGTTGAACATCATCTGCCTGACACAGGCAGGAAATTCAGAAGAATCAGCCTGCTTCCGGATGACAGGGCCGGGCTGGATCCGGAATATCTGTATGTCTGTTCTCCGTCCGAAGCCGTCAGCGCCTTCGAAGGCGCTCCGGATATCTGCTTTATGTGCGCCGATGACCAGGATCCTCTTTTTGAGGAGATCCGCCGGGACGCGGGGGCCGCAGGCCGGTATTCCGGCATTATTACGGTGGGCTGCAGGTGCGAAAGCCGGAAGCTCTTTATGGATCTGGAAGAACAATGGTTTGCGGTCAGTGAATGGAACCGCCAGATGCAGGATATGGTCATCCACGACGTGGGAATACAGGCCCTGATCACCTCCAGCGAACCGGTGATCGGCAATACCATCGACGTTTCGGACTCGGCGTTTACCCTTCTTGCCACAACCTTCGGGATTGAAACGGATCACGAACTGTCCCTTCTGCTGCGCAAATACGGGTATCATCCCGAATCCACCCTGCAGCTGATGCGTCAGCATGACCGCTTTGCCCTCTATGAATCCGCCGGCGATGAGCCTTTTGTTCTGACTCACCGCGATTTCGGGCCTTACGACCATGTTAACCGGGTGTTCCGGTTCCAGAACATCTATTTTACCCATGCCGTCATGGTCTGCGATCATAAGCCCCTGACCCCCGGACTGATGGACCTTTTCGAAATGCTGTGCTCCATGCTGTCCATCTATATCAAGAGAGAGTGGGACCGCCGCAGCAGCGACAGCAACAGCGTGGAGTCCTTCATTCTCCGGATTACGACGAAAAATCTTACGGATCCGAACGAAATCGAAAAACGGGCGGCCTTTTTCCATCTTCCCTACAACGGGAAGTATGAACTGACCGCTATTTCAACCGAAAATGATATCAGCGTATACAGGACCCGGTTTATCCGCGAATTATCCGAGCTGCTGCCGGCTGCCCGGGTATTTGCCCATCAGGATCTCTTTCTGATTCTGCACCCCATCTCCTCGGAGGGGGAGCAGGCCCGGGACAGCTTCAATGAACATCTGATCCGTTTTCTGAAACGGAATCTGGCGGTCGGCGGCTCCAGCGGGATCTTTAAAGGACTGCAGATGCTGCCCCTGGCTTTCCGCCGGGCCTCTCTGGCCCTGAAATACTCTCCGGCCCTCTGCAAGGGACGGCCTTATATCGCGCCTCCGTCCGAGCCGGTGCCTCCGCTGATCACCTCCTTCTCCGACTGCTTCGCCCGATGCATCGTCGGCGAATCCTTTGAAGGAGACGTTCTGTGGCGCAACAGCCGGGCAGGAAAAGCCCTACTGACGCTGTACCGCCATGATCTGGAACACAATAACAACAATCTCCCGCTTCTGTATGCCTATCTGCGGTCCGGAATGAGCGCTTCACAGACCGCTGCCCTGTTCCACATGCACCGGAACAATGTGCCTTACCGGATCAATCGGATCTGCACGATAATGGATATGAACGTCACGGATGAGAACATGCGGCTTGACCTGTTTGTCTCCTTTATTATGTTCGATATCTACGGACCGTAAAGAAGGCAAAGAATTATATTCCGACTGTCCGAACTGCAAAAAAGAACGTTTCCCGATATGTTTCAGGAAACGTTCTTTTTTGGACTTTTGAATAATCCGAAACCGGAATCAGGCAACTTTGGCTTTCGCGATTTCAGCCAGTGCCGCGAAACCTTCGGCGTCATTAACCGCCATATCGGCGAGCACTTTACGGTTCAGCTGAATATCCGCCAGCTTCAGTCCGTACATGAATTTGCTGTAGGAAAGGCCGTTGATGCGGGCTGCCGCGTTAATACGGGCGATCCACAGCTGACGGAACTGACGTTTTCTCTCTTTGCGTCCTCTGTAAGCGGTTGCCAGCGCTCTCATGACCGACTGCTTGGCGATCCGGTACTGTTTGCTTCTGGCTCCTCTGTAGCCCTTCGCGAGCTTCAGTACTTTATTATGTTTTCTCTTTGCGTTTAATCCGCCTTTGATTCTTGCCATTTCTTATTTCCTCCCGTTCGATCAGATATAGGGCAGTATTTTCTTCATGTTCTTTACGTTGGTCTCGTCCAGAACCGTCTGTTTTCTCAGATTGCGTTTTCTCTTCTGAGATTTCTTCGTAAGAATATGGCTCTTATATGCTTTATTTCGCACCAGCTTTCCGGAACCGGTCACTTTGAATCTCTTCGCGGCGGCTCTGCTTGTCTTCATCTTAGGCATTGATGATATTCCTCCTCTTTATTGATGATCAGTTTCGTTTCTCGGCCAGGATCATGGTCATGCTCCGGCCTTCCATTTTGGGCTGCTTTTCGATCACAGCCACGTCGGACAGCTCTTCGGCAAACTCATCCAGGATGTGTCTGCTCGTATTCATATGGGTGATCTCTCGACCGCGGAAACGTAAGGTTACTTTGACCCGGTCACCCTTGGTCAGGAACTTTCGGGCCGCGCTGGACTTCGTCTTGAGGTCGTTCGTGTCGATATTCGGCGAGAGCCGGACCTCTTTCAGTTCGACGGTCTTCTGTTTCTTCCGGGCTTCCTTTTCCTTGCGGCTCTGTTCATACCGGTACTTGCCGTAATCCATAATCCGGCACACCGGCGGCTTGGCCTGCGGCGCGATCCTGATCAGGTCCAGACCCGCATCCACTGCGATCTGGTAGGCTTCTTTCGCGGACATGATTCCGAGCTGCTCTCCGTTTTCACCGATAAGGCGTACTTCTCTGTCGCGGATCTGTTCGTTAATTAATAATTCGCTTATTGCCTTGTCCCCCTATGAACTGCTTTGTTCCGCCAAAAAGGGCGGATCTTTAAGTATCCGCCCATAATAAACCAAAGCCTTGCTTTGTAAATATTAACCCGGGTCGCCCTTGCGCCGAGGTGAGAGCGGATACTCTGCTTTGTTACGTACTGGGTTACTTTATCACCGGATTTGCTTTCTGTCAAGCAAAACCTTAAATAAAAATCTACTGTTCACAGTCCGTCAGATAAGCAGGAGCGGCGTTCATGTTTACATGAAAAGCCGCTCCTGCTTATCTGACGGTTCCCGTGATCAGGAAACTCCGCCAATCCTTTTGTGTTATTCGAGCCGGTTGCCGTATTTTCCAAGGCTGCCGGCGTCTTTCGGATTCTCGTAGAAGGTCTCGTTCTTGCCGGGAAGGACGGCATTGATCACGATACCGATGATGGAAGCAACAGCCAGACCGGAAAGGGCAATATTGACGTTGCCGATCATGAAGCTGATGGCGCCGGTCGCGGCGTTGCCGCCTTCGGGCGTGATGTTCGCGCCGAGGGCTCCGCTGAAGTTGATGCCGATCGAAAGACCGATGATCAGGGCGGCAATAATGACATTCCGGCTCTTCTGGAAGTCGGTATGGTTCTCAACCATGTTGCGGATACCGATGGCGGAGATCATGCCGTACAGGATGATGGAAACGCCGCCAATGGTGGCCGCCGGCATGGCCTCAATGACTGCGGCGAATTTCGGGCAGAAGGAAAGGACAATGGCGTAGCAGGCCGCAATACGGATAACGAACGGATCATAAACCTTGGTCAGCGCGAGAACGCCGGTGTTCTCGCCGTAAGTCGTATTGGCCGGCGCGCCGAACAATGCCGCAATGGCGGTTCCGATACCGTCACCAATCAAAGTGCGGTGCAGGCCCGGATCTTCGATAAAGTTCTTTCCGACGGTTCCGCCGATGGCGGAAATATCACCGATATGCTCCATCATGGTCGCAATGGCAATCGGCATGATCGTGATGATCGCGGAAGCCAGAAGTCCGCCGTTCACTTCACCGCTGAACAGGCTGAAGACCGTGCGGTTGCCGGCGATCGGGAAGCCGACCCACGCAGCCTGCGCAACACCGGAGAAATCCACATTGCCGCTGATTGCTGCCACAACATAGGAAACAATGACGCCCAGAAGGATGGGGATGATCTTGATCATGCCCTTGCCCCAGATGTTGCAGACGATAACAACCACGATGGCAACCAGGGCAATCGGCCAGTTCGTCGCGCAGTTATTGATCGCGGACGGCGCCAGGTTCATACCGATCGCTACGATGATCGGTCCGGTGACAACCGGCGGGAAGAAACGCATCACGCGCTTGCTGCCGTATGCTTTGCAGATCAGCGCAAGGATCAGATACAGCAGTCCCGCGCAGGCAATGCCCACACAGGCATAAACCAGCGAAGTCTGGTCGTCATAGCCCATCGCCGCACCCGCGGCCTTAACCGCTGCGTATCCGCCCAGGAAGGCGAAAGAAGATCCTAAAAATACCGGTACTTTTCTACCTGTGACAAGATGCATGAATAAGGTAGCAAGACCGGCAAATAAAAGTGTTGTGGAAACGCTCAGGCCTGTAATGATCGGAACCAGCACCGTCGCGCCGAACATGGCGAACAGATGCTGCAGACCCAGTATGGCGGTTTTTCCTTTTCCCAGTTCCCTGACGTTATAAATCGCTTTTTGTTCGTTTTCCATCCTGACCCCCTGATCATTGATATAGAACTTCATTTCACAGGCACATTATCTGGTACCGTTCGGTTCAACCTTATTCATTATATAGTTGTTTCAGCCTCAATGCAAGAGCGCGTTATGACGGTTTTCCTGCATCGTTGCAGCCAGATCAAAGGGCCTGTGCGTTCCCGGCGGCATCAGCCAAAGGAGCGTGAAGACCGCGCGAGTACGTCAGTAGTCGCTCTGGCTGAGGGACGAAGACATAGAGCG